>JBDHVQ010000043.1:0-12156 GCA_039809845.1 Clostridiaceae bacterium
GCAGTCATAAAGGACGGAAGGATCGTAGCTGTGGAGAACAGGGAAAAGCTCATCGGGTCACTTGGCAGGGAATATGTAATAACATTTATAGATCCTTCTGATATCAGTAAATTCATAATGAAAATGAATGGAAATGGCAGTGATTTCAAAACTTCTGAAAACAAAGTGACAGTTAACCATACCGGAGATATCAATTCACTTATAAGGAAACTTTCAGCATTTAATATTGCAGATATTGAATCCCGTACCAAAAGTCTTGAAGATGTATTCATGCATTACTACGGAGGAGAAAAAAGATGATAAGGCCCCTATTCAAAAAGGAAATGAGACACGGACTTCCAATACTTATAGGAATTCTCCTTCTCTTAAGTCTTTATAATTTTATAATCATTGATATGTTCGACCCTGTAAAATCCGCAACCCTTGATGCCATAATGGCAAAACTCGGAGGAATGATGGAAGCCTTCGGCATGAAACCCGGTGCAAAGGGGCTTCTCGGCCATGTGGCAATGTATCTCTACGGATTCATAATGATACTCTTCCCCGTAATATTCAGTATTATTTTCGGAAACAGGCTTATGGGGAATTATCTCGATACAGGTTCCATGGCATACATCCTCTCTTCTCCATATAAGAGAAGGACTGTAATAATAAACCAGCTGGCAGTATTTTTCATTAACCTCCTCATTATTTTTACATACGTAGGACTTGTGACAATAATCTTTGGAGGAGGCAGATGGGACCTTGATACACCAAACTTTTTAAAGCTCCTTGCAGGATGCTTTTTCCTCCACCTTTTCATAGCCTCATTCATTATGCGCTTAAATGTTTTCTTTGCTGATTCAGGAAAGACAATAGCTACAGTGACAGGAATAATTCTTATAATGTATCTTTTCCAGATGGGCTCAAACATGGGACAAAGGTTTGGATTTTTAAAATACTTCACCATATTTTCACTTTTCAATGCTCCTGAAATATCAAAGGGAACTCCTGGTTCAATGACAGGACCACTGATACTTCTTGCCGGCAGCATCATCATAACAATAGCCACAGTGAGGATATTCTCAAAAAAGGACTACTCACTCTAGACCCAAAACCATACCTGATACGGGGGGAATATCCGGTCAATGGAAAACAATTCCTATCGAGAAAAACAACATGATTACTTTGGGAACTTAGTGATTTAAATGACTGTAATATGCAATTAACAGTTAAAAAGACAGAAAGAGGCTGATTGTATACCTTTTTCTGTCTTTTGGTTCTAGAGAAGAAATCAGAGATATCAGGATAAAGAACTTTTTGCACATTTACTTTTTCAAAGACTTTTAAAGAACCTTAAAACCAACCAATTACTTCCTGTCACTTCATTTGTACTATAATGGAGCCATAGGGAACTAAATCCAGCGGAACTATAGGGAACTGAAATTCCGGAAGATTTCATAAGGAGGAAAAGAAATGGAAAAAAAGCTTATTGAAGAAATAAGAAAGAGAAGAAGTGTCAGAAATTACAGGGAAGATGAGATACCTGAGAATATACTTAAGGAAATAGTTGAGACAGGAAGATATGCACCTTCGGGGATGAACAGACAGGATTTTCAGATTACAGTTATAAGAAACAGGGAAATTCAGAAGAATCTCATTGAAGCTATGGGTAAAGCCTTGAAAGATGTGGATTACAATGGCTTTTATTCAGCTCCGTGCTATATACTGATTTCAGCACCTGAAGGGAATTCCAACGGTATTTCTGACTGCGCCTGTGTTGCAATGAATATGATGACAGCTGCATATATTGAAGGACTTGGTTCAGTTTGGGTAAATCAGCTGAAGAACAGATGCCATGACGAGGGGATTAGAAAGGTCCTTACAACGGCTGAAATTCCGTCTGACCATGTTGTATGGTCTGCACTTGCAATGGGATATGCTGCTGAAAATAAACCCGAAGACAGGGAAAACAGCTCAAAGGCAGTATATGTATAATACATAACTTATAGAGAAATAAAATGGCCGCAGAGCGATCTGCGGCCTTACTTTATCCTGTAGAAAATCATGGTCAGTATCATGGTCAAAACAGGGAATGACTTTTTTAAAAATTACTGATTTTTCTTTTACAATGCATTACTATCTCTTCAAAACTTTGGTTCCTTCCTTTGAATCCTTGACATCATAGCCTTTTTCATTAAGTTCGTCCCTTAGGGTATCACTCAATGCATAGTCTTTGTTCTTTCTTGCTTCATCTCTGGTTCTTATAAGATCCAGGATTTCTTCAGGAAGTTCCTCACTTTTTTCCTGAAGGTCCTTTAAACCAAGACTCAATATTTCATCGAATAAAAGGGCAGTCGCATACTTGCTTCCGTCACTTACCTTATCGTCCTTCAGCATATTCCAGAAGATACCGAGGGCTTTTGAGACATTGAGATTATCGTATATGGCACTGAAGAACTGAGTGGTATACTCATCATCCCTCCTGTCATTCTCAGTAAAGCTCTTTTTAAGTTCGAGGATTCTGGTTCTTAGTCTGTCGAGGGAAGTTCTGGCTGAATCCATACCTTCCCAGCTGAATATGAGCTGCTTGTTGTAGTTTGCATTGAGGCAGTAATATCTGTATACAAGAGGATCGTATCCTTCTTCTCTTAAGGAGGAAACTGTCAGGTAATTTCCGGAGGATTTACTCATCTTCTTATTGCCTGCAAGCACAAGGAATTCTGCATGGAACCAGTAGTTGCACCATTCGTGTTCAAGGAAGCATTCGGACTGTGCTATTTCATTGGTGTGGTGGACTTTTATGTGGTCAGTTCCGCCGCAGTGGATATCGAGCCTTTCTCCTAAATACTTTATTGCCATTGCTGAACATTCAAGATGCCATCCGGGGAAACCTACACCCCACGGTGAATCCCATTCCATCTGCCGTCTGTGGTCAGGGTCTGAGAACTTCCAGAGGGAAAAGTCTGTTATGTTTTTCTTTTCACCTGATAATTCAACCCTTGAACCGCCCCTCATGTTTTCAACGTCGAGTTCACCGAAGTCGGGGTATTCAGGGAACTTTGCTGTATCAAAATATATTCCGTCGCTCGTCCTGTAAGTATATCCCTTTTCCTCAAGTCCTTTTATAAGGTCAATCTGCTCATGGATATGGCCTGTGGCTGATGTCCATAAAGTGGGATCCATATTGTTCAGTGATTCAAAATCACTTCTGAATTTATCGAAGTAGTATTTAGCAAGGTGCCAGGCATCCATCTTCATTTCCCTTGCGCTTTTTTCCATCTTGTCTTCGCCTTCATCCGCATCATCTGTAAGATGACCGACGTCAGTGATGTTCATTACATGCTTTACCTTATATCCATACATAATAAGTGCTTTTTTGAGAATATCCTCGGATATGTAAGTCCTTAAGTTTCCTATGTGGGCATCCTTATATACAGTAGGTCCGCAGGTATACATTCCCGCATGTCCCGGTTTTACAGGTATGAATTCCTGTATTTCCTTGGTTCTTGTATTGTAGATTCTGAATTTTATTCCTTTTTCTTCCACAAAGTCCTTAAGGTCTGTAAAATGGTAGTCGGTTTTACCCGGTATTGTTTTTCCCAATAATTCTGACATTTTTACCTCCGTCTTTAAGTTTTCAAAATATAGTTCATTTTTTCATTTTCAATCCTGTTGCTGTTCAATAAGTAGCCGGAACGATTACTGCTTTTTAAAGATTTAAATCCATTCGTAAATCCATTCATTCCGGAGTATTTTACGGGGATATAAATAAAACCATGCAGATATGCATGGTTTGAATATATTCCATGCAGGTATGAAAGTGCGGACACTTATACCTGCTTTTGGTATAACTGTCCTTTAAATACATATACAGCAGCATGGACATCCTTTAAGTTCAGTATTCATTTTTTTCATTATCAACCACGCTCCTGTTTAAATTATTTTCAGGGATTTCATCCGCTTCTTAAATTATATCACAAGAGACAAGAGTATTAGAAAATCCCGTTGAAATTTTAAACCTTACTGTTATAATGAAAAGGTAATATTCCGCGATAGCTCAATGGTGGAGCACTCGGCTGTTAACCGATAGGTTGGAGGTTCGAGCCCTCTTCGCGGAGCCACAAGGTACAGGAAAATCCTGTGCCTTTTTATTTTTTGACATTAGTACTACAGTGATGGTATTTTGCTATAGTTATCTTGGAAACCGTTTAAAAAATATCGCATCAGTATTGATTTAAAAGTTTTGTAATGGTATCATAATTCCAAAAGAAGGGGTTATTATGCATAAAACTTTTATATATAATCGGGGAATCCCGGACAAACCTGGATAATGCAATTACCACAATTTATTCTTCCTTTTACATAGCTTTTGAAGTGGATCCTGAGACTCATAAAATCCTTGATATGGGTGTGAGTCATACTCTTGCATTGACAGAAAGATTTCTCCAGAAAATATTTATAGGGAAAAGAATCACAGACAGTGAATTTTTAAGAGACTCTGTTAAGGAAAGATATCATGGTTCTTCACAGAAAGCCATACTTGTTTCCTATGGTGAAGCTCTAAAAAAATACGAGAGTTTAATAAATAATACAATCAATAAATAATACTGCTTTTTATATCCTGATCAGTTTTCAGACTGATTGCCGTATAAAAAAACCAGTACAGAAACACTTTGTTTTTGTGCTGGTTTTTTGATTTTCAAAATTATTCCGCAATATGGATGTCCCGGAGGTGACAGATGATGCGGAGTTAAATAATACTTTTAATCTACGGGAGGGGAAAAAATGTTTGTTATTGAAAATGGTTTTACCTATGTGGCATTTCTGTTCTTTGTAGCCGGAGTTTTGGTGGCACTTGAAAAATATGCAAAATGGAAAATATTCAACTGGGTGCCTCCTATAGTGTGGGTATATCTTCTCAATATGCTGTTTTCAACACTTGGAATGTTCAATTCTGAAGGAGTGCAGGTTGCCTATTCTGCCCTCAAGAATAATCTTTTGTATGCAATGATTTTTGTCATGCTTTTAAGATGCGATATCAATAAACTGGCAAAACTCGGGGGGAGAATCATAGCAATATTTCTCACAGGTTCTCTCACAATAATGATTGGGTTTATACTTGCGTTCATAATATTCAAAAATGCTCTGGGTGGAGGAGAGTTTTCCTGGGGAGCACTGGCCGCACTTTGTGCTTCATGGATAGGTGGATCTCCCAATATGGCAGCCATGGAGGCGGCATTCAATGTAAATCCAAGTGCCTACGGTATAGCTTTGGGTGTTGATACAGTATATTATTCCCTCTGGATCGCACTCCTTCTTATGGCAGTCAAATATGCCCCTGTATGGAACAGGAATGTCAAGGCAGATACATCAGCTCTTGAAGCTGTGGCAGGCACGGCAAACGCAGAAATAGAAAAGGAAAAAACTGAAGCTACGAGTGCTGACTGGGTATTCCTGATTGGGCTTTCCCTCATTGTTTCTGCTGTTTCTCAGTTTGCGGGACAGGTTATGAGCGATGGATTAAAGGGCATGGGGCTGACAATGTTCGATAAAGGAACCATGACAACACTTTTTGTTACAATAATCGGACTTGTGGCTGCTCTCACAAAACTTGGAAAACTCCCTGCAGTAAACGAACTCTCCAATGTATATCTGTATGGAGTAATTTCACTCCTTGCTTCAATGTCTTCCCTTACTGACCTTGTTAAAGCTCCGATGTGGATAGTTGCAGGTCTTTTTGTTCTAATAATCCACGTGGTTCTCATGTATATAGCTTCGAGAATATTCCATTGGGATGCATGTCTTGTATCCACTGCCTCACTTGCAAACATCGGCGGAAGTGCTTCTGCTCCTCTTGTAGCCTCTGCCTATAACCCTTCCTACGCAGGAATCGGGGTACTCATGGGAGTTTTGGGAGGAGCTGTGGGTAATTTCTTCGGTCTTGCAGTTGGATATATTTTAAGAATGCTGATTTAGGAGGAAAAGTAATAAATGGATCAGAATCAGAACAGGGGTTTTAAATATCTTGGATCAGGACTTCCTGAAGATATTTTAAAATATAAAATAAACGGAGATTTTCCGAAAGCCATACAGCTTTCAGACATGTACCTTTCAAGGATCTTACCTGAAGCATTAAAACAGAATCTTCTGGTTCAGAAAGAAATAATGAAAAGGACACCGTTAGATTTTCCCTATACAGAAGAAGAAGCATTGAACCTGGTAAGGAAGTATATCAGTGATTTTAATCATGAAGATCTGGAAGTTCTCACTGACAAGGGAAGAGTACTCTGGATTTTCATTGAAGGGAAAAAACGATATTTTGCAAGATTCTTTGAAACTCTTTTAAAGACAGACAGGGATTTTGTAAATAGTTTCGATACTGAAATGGGTATCGCAAAGAAAAAGGATGTTCTTGGATCGGACAGAAGAATTCTCGATGAATCAATGGATAAAATGAAAAGAGATGGGTTTTCCAGAAAGAAAATCAGAATAAAAGCTTCAGTAAGAATAAAGGACGAATATTTCACCCCCGGTTTTGTAAGGGTACATATTCCTTTCCCTTCAGCATGTTCACAGCAGAAGGGATTTGAAGCAGAAGAAATAAGACCCCACGGAGGAACACTTTCTTCTCCGGACTCCGAACAACGAACAGTATCATGGGAAAAAGAACTGAAAGAAAATGAAACCTTTTCGGTTGTATATTCTTTTACCCATGAGGAAGTATATAAGGATGCTTATTCGGTAAAAGCTGAAAAAACAGGAATTACCGGGGAAGCCAAAAAAGAAAATACGGATGAATTTCTAAAGGAGGAGCTTCCGCATATCGTTTTTACTCCATTTATAAAATCCGTTGCAGAAAGTCTGGCAGCAGGGGAAAATGATAATCTCTCAAAGGCAAGAAAGGCATATGATTTTATTACTCTGAATATGAAATATAATTTTATGCCGGCTTATTTTATCATGGAAGATATTCCGGAGAACTGCATAAGAAACATGAGAGGTGACTGCGGAGTTTTTGCACTGCTGTTTATTACACTTTTAAGATGTATGGGGATTCATGCAAAATGGCAGAGTGGACTTACTGCAGAACCTGATTTTTGCGGAGCCCATGACTGGACAGAATTTTATGCAGAACCATTTGGATGGATTACTGCAGATCCTTCTTATGGTGTTGGGGCGACAAGAGAAGGCAATGAAGAAAGAAGAAGATTCTATTTTGGGAATCTTGATCCATACAGAATGGTTGCCAACAGGAAATTTATGGGGGAACTGATACCTCATAAGAAGTATTTCAGAGCCGACCCATATGATAATCAGGTTGGAGAAATCGAAAACTCATCCAGGGGACTGACCTATGAAGAATATGACAGAACAAAAGAAGTACTTTCATGTATTGATATTTGAAATCAGATAATCAAAGACCGGGAGAATGAAAATGATAATTACAGATATTAAACTCGGCATGATTGAGGTCCCCTTAAGGGTTCCTTTCAAAACCGCAGTCAGGACTGTTGAAAAAGTAGAAGATATTATAGTGGAAATACATACTGATACTGGAAATATAGGATACGGGGAAGCACCACCGACTGGCCTTGTTACCGGAGAAACCCATGGTTCCATTATCGGCGCAATGAGAGATTTTATCATCCCCGTTTTAAAAGGAAGAGAAATCGATGATTTTCAGAATCTCATTTTCTCCCTGCACAATTCAATAAGAGGTAATACCAGTGCCAAGGCAGCGGCAGATATGGCATTATGGGATTTATATGGACAGCTTTATAATGCGCCTGTGTATAAATTACTCGGCGGAAGCAGAAAAACTCTTACCACAGACATAACAATAAGTGTGAACAGCCCTGAAGTTATGGCAGAGGATGCTGAAAATGCAGTCAGAAGAGGTTTTGATACATTAAAAGTGAAAGTCGGAATATCACCTGAAATGGATATTAAAAGACTCCTTTCAATAAAAAAAGCAGCTCCTGAATGTTCTGTTAGAATCGATGCAAACCAGGCATGGACACCGAAACAGGCAGTCTCCATTCTGAACGAGATAAAAGATAAAGGTATCAATATAGATTTTGTCGAACAGCCGGTAAAAGATACTGATCTAAAAGGCCTTAAATTTGTAACTGACCGCTCTCCTTTTCCGGTCCTTGCCGATGAGGCAGTATTTTCACCCCAGGATGCGGTTAATATACTGACGACGGGTTCAGCTGACATGGTAAATATCAAACTCATGAAGTGCGGGGGAATATACAAGGCTCTCCAGATTGCCGATGCTGCAGAAATAATGGGATCACAATGTATGATAGGCTGTATGCTGGAAGCCAAGGTAAGTGTCAATGCAGCTGTTCATGTGGCATGTGCAAGAAATGTAATTACAAAGATCGATCTTGACGGACCTGTTCTTTGTTCAGAGGATCCTGTCAAAGGGGGGGCTGTTTTCAATGAAAAAGAAATAACGGTGAGTGATGCTCCGGGACTTGGAATTGAAGGAATAGAAGGTATCAGATATCTTAAGTAAGAAAATAGAAAATCTGTATGTTTTATTAATGGAGGATGGCATCAGAACATTAAGCTGTCCTCCCTTTTTCTGAACTGTTATTTCTTAGGTGAATAAAAAAATTACGAACTAACAAAGTTTTATCTGAAAAGCACAAAAGACAGTCAGATTAATGACTTCCTCTGCGATGTATTTTCAGAGGCAGGTTGGGATTGAATCAAGGAACTCAAGGAGTATATTTTAATATCAATAATTATTGCACCTTAAGATAAAAATATGTATGATATAGACATCGGAAATTTAAACTGAATATTGACTGTGAAGGAAAAGAGTAACCTGATTGCCGGAGAAAGAAGAGATACAGTGGGTGGTGTGAACTGTACCGGGGTTTTGTGAAGGGAGTTCCTGAGTCGTTTGTTTTTGGAGACGGGCTTTAGCCAAGAAGGGTGGAACCGCGCAGAATATGCGTCCCTTTTACTGAAGGCTGTTTTTTTATGTATAAAAATATAATTACCGGATAAATGCCGGAAAGGGGATATTATGGAAAATACTGAAAAGAAAGTAACGATGGAAAAGATTCTGGCTCTCTCCAAGGGAAGAGGTTTTGTATACCCAGGCTCTGAAATATACGGGGGTCTTGCCAATGCATGGGACTTCGGTCCCCTCGGCGTGGAACTTAAAAACAACATAAAGAAGATGTGGTGGAAAAAATTCGTCCAGGAGTCCCCTACCAATGTAGGTCTTGACTCAGCAATTCTCATGAACCCTGAAGTATGGGTTGCATCGGGCCATGTGGGTGGATTCAGTGATCCATTAATGGACTGCAGGGACTGTAAAGCAAGATACAGGGCAGACAAGCTAGTTGAAGACGATATGACTCAGAAGGGAGTGGAATTTGCGTCAGCTGATGGGATGTCACCTGAAGAACTTATGAATTATATCAGGGAAAACAACATAAAATGTCCGAAATGCGGGTCTGCAAATTTCACTGATATCAGAAAATTCAACCTCATGTTCAAGACATACATGGGTGTAACGGATGAATCTTCATCTGAAGTATATTTAAGACCGGAAACAGCCCAGGGTATTTTTGTGAATTTCAAGAATGTACAGAGAACATCAAGGAAAAAGGTGCCGTTTGGTATCTGCCAGATAGGAAAATCATTCAGAAATGAAATTACACCGGGTAACTTCATATTCAGAACAAGGGAATTTGAACAGCTTGAAATGGAATTTTTCTGCAAACCGGGAAGCGATATAGAATGGTTCAACTACTGGAGAGATTTTATAGAAAACTTCCTTACTGAATCAATGGGAATCAGAAAGGAAAGCTTAAGGAGAAGGGACCATGCAAAGGAAGAATTATCATTCTATTCAGCGGCTACAACTGACTTTGAATTCCTCTATCCCTTCGGTTGGGGAGAACTCTGGGGAATTGCAGACAGGACAGATTATGACCTTAAAAAACACATGGAACACTCAAAACAGGACTTAAACTACCTTGACCCTGTGACAAATGAAAAATACGTACCCTATGTGGTTGAACCATCAGTGGGACCTGAGAGGCTTTTCCTTGCAGTACTCTGTGATGCATATGAAGAAGAGATACTTCCTGAAGGCGATGTAAGGACAGTTCTTCATCTTCATCCGGCTCTTGCTCCCTTCAAGGCGGCGGTGCTTCCTCTTTCAAAGAAATTATCTGAAAAGGCGGAGGAAATACATTCACAGCTTTCAAAAGTTTTCATGGTTGATTACGACGATGCAGGTTCCATAGGAAAAAGATACAGAAGGCAGGATGAAACAGGAACACCATACTGTATAACAGTGGATTTCCAGACCCTCGAAGATGAGACCGTTACAGTAAGGGACAGGGATACCATGGAACAGATAAGAATATCAGTTTTCGATCTTGCAGATTATATTGAAAAGAAGGCACAGATTTAATATGGCAGAAGATTTCAGTAAGTTCAGGGAATATATCAAAGGTAAAAAGGCGGCAGTTCTTGGAATAGGTGTATCGAATATTCCGCTCATCAGGTTTCTTATTAAACTGGGTGCTCATGTTACCGCCTTTGATAAAAGAAAAATGGAAGAACTTGATCCCAAGGTTTCTGAATTCAAAGAAAGTGCAGAATTTATCCTCGGGGATGATTACCTTAATGGCCTTACAGGATTTGACATCATCTTCAGGACTCCCGGCATGAGACCCGATGTCCCCGAGCTTTTAAAAGCCGGTGAAGAAGGAGCTGTGATAACTTCAGAAATCCAGGAATTCATAAGGTACTGCAGGGGACATGTCATTGGAGTTACAGGTTCCGACGGCAAATCAACCACGACGACCATAATCCACGAACTTCTGAAGGCATCAGAATACAATTCATGGATAGGCGGAAATATCGGAATTCCTCTCTTTGATAAAGTGGAAGAGATAAAAGAAGAGGATTTTGCTGTTGTTGAACTTTCGAGCTTTCAGCTGATGGATATGGAAGTTTCCCCTGAAACTGCCGTTGCCACCAATCTTTCTCCGAACCATCTCGATATTCATAAGGATATGGAAGAATACATAATTTCAAAGAAAAATATTTTTCTCCATCAGGACAGTGAGGGACTCCTCGTAACAAATGCAGCCAATGATATAACAGCTGAATTCAAAAAAGAAGCTCCCGGAAAGGTTCTTGAATTTACATCTTCAGGAAGATCCGATGCATATATTGCCGACGGTGCAATATTCCTTGGAGATACCAAAATTATTCCTACTGATGAAATGAAGATAATAGGAATCCACAATGCCGAAAACATGATGGCAGCCTTTCTTGCAGTAAAAGAATATGTAAAACCTGAGACTATGGCGGAGGTTGCTTCTTCCTTCGGCGGTGTGAAATACCGCTGTCAGTTTATAAGGGAGCTTAATGGTGCAAAGTTTTACAATAATTCCATAGCATCCTCTCCCACCAGGACACTTGCAACCCTGAAGGCATTCGGGGCCCACAAGGGAAGGGTGAACATAATTCTAGGAGGATACGACAAGAACCTCGATTACGACGAAATGTCAGAACAGGGCAGCGATTATTTTAATAACATTATTCTTTACGGAGCTGCAGCTCCCAAAATCGAAGAATCCTTAAAGAAATATCTCGGTGAAAATGCAGCCTTAAAGATTCTCCACAAGGATAATTTTGATGATGCAGTAAGAACACTTATCAACAATTCAAGACCAGGAGACATCTCTATACTTTCACCGGCCTGCGCTTCTTTTGACCAGTTCAAAAACTTTGAGGAAAGAGGAGACAGGTTCGACGAACTCATCAATTCGGCAGCGGATTAAAAAAGGAACTGTAAATGCCAGTATTCCTTTAAGGTGATAAAAATACACCGGAAAAACACCGGTGTATTTTTATTGCGTTAATGAAATTCAGTTCAGCAAGGTTTAATCTTTTCCCGTTACTATGAAATCATTGAATTTAGAAATCACTGAAATTTTGAAAAAAGGAGGGAACAGGATTGGGAAAGAGAATTACTGCATTGTTGCTGTTGTTCCCTCTTCTTCTGACATCTTCCTGCAGAAAAAGATATGAAAAAGGCGAGGTCATAATCTCAGAAGACTATTCATCAGATAAATCTTCGGACAGGAAAGCTGTTTCAGACAATCCGCCTGATAAAAATGCAGATG
This sequence comes from Clostridiaceae bacterium, assembly GCA_039809845.1. Classification (GTDB taxonomy): domain Bacteria; phylum Bacillota; class Clostridia; order Clostridiales; family Clostridiaceae; genus JG1575. The sequence continues at coordinate 12,156 of JBDHVQ010000043.1, forward strand.
G
>JBDHVQ010000044.1:0-11865 GCA_039809845.1 Clostridiaceae bacterium
ATGATTCAAAGTGATGATTCAAAGTAATGATTCAAAGTAATGATTTAATGTTTTGATACGGGAATAAGACTGTCGGAATTCAGAGGTGTGATTTTGGAGTTAGATTGGTGGTTATGATTTTATGAGATAATACATGGGGTGAAAAACATATAAAAAAATGAAGTGTGTTATATAATGATATAAGAGATTGGGTGTCTTGTTCCAAGGCACCGGTTTTCCTGAGTGATCTGTTTTTTTATGTTTCAGATTGTCGGAAAAAAATACCTGGAGGGACACATGGCAGAACGAAAAAGAAATACAGGTTCGGGAAGAAGTGGTTCTTCCCGGAATACTAACACAAAAACCGGTAAAAAACCGGTACAGGATAGAGAAAAAAGAAGCGGCATGGGAAGCGAGGCTGCAGGAATTATCCTGATAGGCATATCTCTTCTTATGATAGCAGGAATTTTTACTGACAGAATAGGAAGGCTCGGAAGAATATTAAGGGAAATGGATTTTACAACCTTTGGTATCATTGGCTATATCTTCCCTTTTCTCATCCTTTACCTCGGAATTGCCTTCATCACAGGTAAGGCTGATTTTTTCTACGACAGGAGATTTTTAGGTTTCACCATACTGATCACATCAATGGCAGTATTTTTTTCGGTGAAAAATGCAGTATCCACTAGAGGTATAGGGTTCACTGATGCCTTAAGAATAGTGGCTTCATCCTACCCCATCGATCACGGGGGAATATTCGGGTATATCTTTGCGGTCCCCATGGTAAGACTGACAGGTGAAATAGGGACATTTATTTTCACGACTCTTGGATATATAGCAGGAACTGTCCTTCTTCTTAACATGACCATGAAGCAGGCACTAGAAAAACTGAAGGCACTTATTACAGGAATAGGTCTGTTCCTCGGTGAAAAAATCAGTAAAGTCCGGGAGGAAAGAAGAGAGAAGAAAATCCTGTATTCTGATGAAAATGAAACAATTAAATCCAGACTTAAACCGGGAAGAAATGGTTTAAGAGAAAATGGTAATAGTCTTTCTGAAGATATGGATGAAAGTGTAATTATCAACGGAAAACCCATGGAAGGGAAAAAATCTTCAATCAGGATTTCATCAGTATTTTCTTCTTCTGAGAGAGAAAATGACCCTATTGAAGAAACAGGAAGAAACTTAACTTCAGAAGAATCGAAATTCCGTGAGGAAATTCTTGAAAGATACAGGAATTCAGGTAAAAAGGATCTTAAAACATCAGAGAAAAAAGGCAGCTGGTTTAAGAATCTTACAGCAAGGACCGGAAAAAACGGCAGTGAAGAACCTGAAGGAATCGATGGGTTTAAGGATTTATCTGACATAAGGCTTAAAAAGGATGTACGTGATAATAAAGAACTGAATGAATCCGGCAGGTTAAATGAAACCGGAAATGATGTCAGAGATGAGAAACATAATGCAATAACAGAAGAAACAGGATTTCCTGGTAAAGATGCGGCATCATTTGAAAATACACGCAATGCAAGGGCAGACCTTTCTGAAATTGCAAGAAAACTGCGTGAAAGTGAGAATGCAGAGGAAGAGAAAAATGAAAGTGAAAATCTGAAACTCGAACTCCCTTCATTTTTAAATACCGGATCTTCGAAAATATCTTCCCGTGCTGAATCAGTACTGTCAAAAAATACAGTGAAAAATTATGATTTTGACTTAAGTGAAACTGAAGAAGATGACAAGTCCAATATCAATACCAGGAAAGACACCGGAACTTCAGGAGACAGTGATAATGGCGTGGAATCTCCGAAGGATATTCCTATGCTGAGGGTCAGTGATCTTAAAAAGTCTGAGGATGAATCAGCTGACATCAATGAAGATGAATTAAGGCCACTGGGATTTTTACCCTCTGATGATCCCATTGCAAATGAGGAAAGACTCTCTTCGCATAGTGAAGAAAAAAGACCTGATGAAACTTTAAAAACATCAGATGAGAATAAATATACTGATGACGAAAAAAGACTTATCAGGGCTCCGAAGAAAATAAGTTCCAGGGATGATCTTAAGCCATTGAGCGGAAGACAGCTCACCATGGAAGAAAAAGAGGTAAAGCCTCCAAGGTACAATTATCCTGAAGTCGATCTTTTAAGAAAGAACATCAAGGGTAAGATCAATGAAGAAGAGGAAAAGGAAATAATAGAAAAGGCTGAAAAACTCCGGGAGACTCTTTTAAGTTTCGGTGTTGAGGCAAAGGTCCTTAATGTCTCAAGGGGTCCCTCTGTAACAAGGTATGAACTTCAGCCAAAGGCAGGAATAAAGGTATCAAAGATCACAAACCTCTCCGATGATATAGCACTCTCCCTTGCAGCGAGCGGTGTGAGAATAGAAGCACCTATTCCGGGAAAGGCTGCCGTGGGGATAGAAATTCCAAATAAGGATACAAGGCCTGTATTTTTAAGGGAAGTCATAGATTCTGAAAAATTTAAGAATGCAAACCAGAAGCTCGCCATTGCTTTGGGTGAAGATATAAGCGGAGAACCTGTGGTAGGGGATATGGCAAGATTTCCCCATGTCCTCATTGCAGGAGCTACAGGATCTGGTAAATCGGTATGCATAAATTCTCTTATAGTATCCTTACTTTATAAATATACTCCTGAGGAAGTAAGGCTTATAATGGTGGACCCCAAGGTCGTTGAACTGTCAGTCTATAACGGCATACCACATCTTCTGATACCGGTTGTAACAGACCCAAAGAAGGCGACTGGCGCCCTTCACTGGGCGGTTACTGAAATGACAAGGAGATATCAGCTCTTTGCTGAAAATTCAGTCAAGAACCTCGAAGGATACAATGCACTTTATGAGAAAGGGAAGATTGAAGAAAAAATTCCCTATATAGTAATAATAGTCGATGAACTTGCTGACCTTATGATGGTATCGGCCAATGAAGTTGAAGACTACATACTGAGACTCTCCCAGATGGCAAGGGCCGCGGGGATGCACCTGGTAATTGCAACACAGAGGCCGTCCGTCGATGTCATAACAGGAGTCATAAAAGCCAATATCCCATCGAGGATATCCTTTGCAGTATCATCCTATGTGGATTCAAAAACCATACTCGACCAGTCGGGAGCTGAAAAACTCCTCGGAAAAGGGGATATGCTCTATTATCCCGTTGGTGCACAGAAACCGAGGAGAGTCCAGGGAGCCTTTATTTCCGAAGAGGAAGTCGAATCCATTGTGGAATACATAAGGGAAAATGAAGAAGAAGCAGAATACGACGAAAGTGTACTTGAACATATAGAACAGGGAACGAAGATTTCACAGGATACAGGCGATGATGAGGATGAACTTTTAGGTGAAGCGATAAATACAGTTGTATACGCAAACCAGGCTTCAACATCATTCCTGCAGAGAAAGATGAAGATAGGATATTCAAGGGCTGCGAGAATTATGGACGCCCTCGAGGCAAGGGGAGTAATAAGCGGCCCCGAAGGATCAAAACCACGGAAAGTCAACTGGAAACCAGAGGATATAAGGAATGAATGATAAACACACAATAGCTCTTGTAAGCCTTGGATGCGACAAGAACAGGATAGACTCAGAAATAATGCTCGGAATTTTAAAAGGCAGGCACGTAATTGTACCTGATCCTGCCCATGCTGAAGTAATAATTGTAAATACCTGCGGGTTTATAGATGCTGCAAAGGAAGAATCAATAAACACAATCCTTGAACTGGCAGAATATAAAAAGACCGGAAAATGCTTCCTCCTCATGGGGACGGGATGCCTCACCCAGAGGTTCGGGGAAGAACTTATGGAAGAGATACCTGAACTCGATGTAATCCTCGGAGTAAACAGCTACGGCGATTTAAACAGATACATTGAGGAATTCGCCGGCAATAAAGAGAGGATCCTCGACAACAGATATTCCGATGAAGGAGTAAACAGGGGAGAAAGAGTTGTCACCACATCATTCGGAGCTTCCGCATATTTAAGGATCGGTGAAGGATGTGACATGAACTGCACTTACTGTATTATCCCCAGAATCAGGGGAAAATACAGGTCACAGCCCATGGAGGATATACTATCTGAAGCGGAGGAACTTAAGAAAAACGGAGTTTCAGAAATAATAGTAATCGCACAGGATACCACTAAATATGGCATGGATATATACGGGAAACCCTCCCTCCACGAACTTCTATTAAAACTCTCGGATCTTGGATTCAGATGGATCAGGGTAATGTATATGTATCCTGAAGGCATATACAGGGAGCTGATAGAAACAATAGCCAGAAGAGAAAACCTCCTCCCTTATTTCGATATGCCCATACAGCATGTTTCAGACAGGATACTAAAAAAGATGGGAAGAAGGACAGATAAGAAAACAATTGAAAACACAATTGATACGATAAGGCAAATTATCCCTGAAGCAATCCTCCGGACTACTTTTATAGTTGGTTTCCCGGGAGAAAAGGAAGAAGACATCGATGAAATCACTGAATTCTTAAAAGAAAAGAGGCTTCAGAAAGTCGGTGCATTTACCTATTCAAGGGAAGAGGGCACTCCTGCCTACAATATGGAAAATCAGATGCCCCAGGAAACAATGGATGAAAGATTCCGCAAAGTCATGATGACCCAGCAGAAGATTTCTGAAGAAATCATGGAAGAAAAAGTGGGAAAGACATATGAAGTCCTCATTGAATCAGGGGATGGTGAAGAATATACAGGAAGGTCATTTGAAATGGCACCTGAAATAGACGGGGAAGTTATCATTGAAAACAAGGGAAGGGAACTCATGATGGGAGAATTTACACATGTCCTCATCACTTCTTCTTCTGAATACGACCTTTACGGGGAGGTTAAAAGATGAATCTTGCAAACAGACTCACACTGCTCCGGGTAATCCTCATTCCGTTTTTTATATTTTTCCTTGCAAACCCAGGAAACTACCACGGTGAAATAATAGCCCTTTTAATTTTCATCATTGCATCCATAACTGATTTCATAGACGGAAATATTGCAAGATCGAGGAACATGATCACGGATTTCGGAAAATTCATGGATCCCTTTGCAGACAAACTCCTTGTAACTTCAGCAATTATAATGCTTGTCGATATGAATATGATTCCTGCATGGACGGCGATTATTATAATAGCCAGGGAATTTGCAGTATCAGGACTACGGACGGTGGCTGCAAAGGACGGTACAGTAATTGCAGCTTCAGGACTAGGAAAGATAAAGACTGTATTACAGATGAGTGCCGTTGTCGGTATGCTTCTTAAAGTGTGCATAGAAAGAGATCCGGTTTTTGAAGGATTCAGGAATTTAAGCATTTACAGAGGAATTCTGACTTATATTCCGGTAATACTCATATACCTTGCGGCCATAATGACTCTCGTTTCAGGAATCGACTACTTCATCAAGGGATGGAAAGCCATAGATCCTTCAAAATAGTAAGACTTTAAAAGATAACCACCCGTGAACTTTGGATAAACGGATGGTTATCTTTTTTAAACTTAAGACTTTCAATCCTTTTGAGATGGTAAAATCTGAAAAGAGGATAAACCAAAATAAATCAGTGAGGGAGGAATTATTGAAATGACAGTCAAAGTATGGGCAGACTATGCATGCCCTTTCTGCTACATCGGAGTCAAAAACCTTGTGGATGCAATGGAAAAGAGTGGAAACCACCCGGAAGTAAAACTCATGGCATTTGAACTTGATCCTTCGGCACCGGAGGAATATACAGGACCTTCCCATGAAAGACTTATGAAAAACTATTCCATTTCAGAAGAAGAAGCATTATCTAGGCTCGAAGAAGTAAGACAGATGGGAATGAATTCAGGTATTACCATAAACGGTAAAGATTCAAGGTACACCAATACCTTCACAGCTCACAGACTTACAGAATATGCATACAGGAAACTTGAAAATAAAGACTACCTTAAGTTTGCCCTCGATATTTATAAAGGATATCATACTGACGGTAAAGAACTTTCAGACAGGAACTTTCTTCTTGAGACTGCACTGAACCATGGATTACCGGAAAAGGAAACCACGGATCTTTTAGAATCAGATGAATACTCAAAGGAAGTGAGAAAAGACGAACAAAAAGCTTCCCTGAACGGTATAACAGGAGTTCCTTATTTCATAATAGGTGATTTCACAATCCCCGGAGCTGTGTCTTCCGATAAACTCATTTCAGTACTTGAGAGATACAGGGAAGTTAAGTAGTCCGGAAACATTAAACATTCAGGAATTGATACATTTGGGAGCTTAGAGACTGATGATATAAGGATTTGAGTTATTATCCAGTAACTCAGTATATCTGAAGAAAGACAAGATAGTTGATAAGGAAAAGAAAATCAGAACCACTAAAAACCCCTTCTTTATTATGCTTACCGGGCATAATGAAGAAGGGGGATTTCTATTTATCCGTTTTTTGTAAAAAGCACTTTCTGCCTGAAAAGTTTCTGCTCTAAAGGGAATTTTAAACTTTAAAGTATCTGCGAAGGAATGAAAAAAGATCAGAAAGCATCGCACCGGCCTTATTTACGACAAGTTCTGCGAGGATGGATATGGTGACTGTAACAGGAATATTTATCTGCGGTTTTAAGTCTGCTGCTGAAAACATTGCAAGGAGTGAAACATGCAGATACATAATACCGATGGTATGCCTTCCTATAAAGGAAAAGATACATTCCGCGGGTTTAAATTTCTGCAGAAGTTTCGACAGGGCAAATACAGCCGCTGTAAAAAGGGCAGGAATTACAAAATCGAGAATCATATCCGTATATTTTCCTGTTTTCATATTAAGGACATAAATAAATCTCTTGTCACCCAGACGGAGCTGCAGGAAAAGAAGTAATGCTGATGTGAGAAAAACTACACTGTAAAGCACTGGATTTATCCTGTCTGTCCATTTCCTTATGGTTTTGCGTAATCTTACACCAATAAAAAAATAAAAAACAGATATCAGGACTATATCCGCACCCCAGATGACAGGTTTTTCATAACTGTCAGGAACCAGGAACACCGATTCATAATGGGCTGCTGCATATAACAGCAGTATTGCAGGAAAGACAAATCCTGGTTTAAAGTATCTTTCAAGAAGAGTATATAGAAAAACAGTAAGTATTAAAACAGTTGGAAACCAGTATACTGATCCTGTTGCAGCACGCCCGCCTCTGACATTGTCCCAGAAATCCTTCTGTGAGAATACAAAATCCCCGGTTCCTATCTTTACTGTCAGAAGAGTCAGAAAGTAATATATCCATAAAGGAATCCAGTACTTTCTCACGAGCTTTAAAAAGAGCAGAAATGGATTTTCTCTGCGGTCTTTGAAAAATATTCCGCTCAGGATAAAAAATGCGGGCATATGGAACCAGTAAATCATAACCTGCCAGATTTCACTTACATCCGTGGAGTGTCCTATTACAACAAGGAGTATCAGGATGCCCCTTGCAACATCATATACCTTCGTTCTCCCTTCAGGCTTGACTTTTCTGTCTGGTTTTTCATTTAAAGGTATTTCATTTATGTCAATTAATTCAATCGCCGGTTCCTTTTCCATGTTCATCTCCTGAAAGATTTATTATTGCTGATTGCTTCAGAAATTTGTATTTACTACACCTGACTTGACTTCTCCTGACTTGACACCTGTTCCGGTTTTATTTCTTATTCCAATGATTAATTTCTTCCTACTCCATTTTTTATGTACCGGCATTTAATCTCAGGACTTGTAATCCCGCGCTTTTTATTTCCCGGACTTATCGCAGGTATACAATAAAATCTTCACTTTTATTACTGATGGAAGTACCCACAGAATATTGTCTGTTACAGAGATGAAATCCCAATTATAAAATAAATGAATATTTCATTGAAAGTTTAAATAGATATTGAAATATAATTGAAATTACAGAGTTCCATTCTTTCCACAATATCAACCGGTGTATTATTAAAACATCAAATACAGCTAATGCCTGAAGGCATTGAAAGGAATCATTATGAATATTCTTTTATGGATACTCTTTGGTGCTCTTGTAGGTTATATCGCAAAGAGAATCACAGGAACAAGCCTCGACACTTTCACAACCATCATCGTCGGTATAGTAGGTTCAGCACTCGGAGGATTTATTACTGATGCTCTCAACATAGGAAACCAGGCAGCCCCCAACGGATTCAATATTATAAGTATAATAGTCGGTGTGCTTGGATCAATACTTCTTCTGTGGATAGTAAGTAAATTCACGGGAAGAAAGATTTAGTCATACTGAATAATAAATAAGGTTTAGTGTAAGAATAAATACCGGCAGCCAGCCGGTATAAACCTGATACAGATTGATCTAAAAAAATTGGTGAATTAACCAATCAAAATCCAAGGAGAAAATTATGGAATTTATTATCACATTGCTGGTAGGTCTTATTATAGGAGCGGTTGCCGGAAAGCTTACAAACAACTCCATGGGACTGATAGGAAACATAATAGTAGGTATTGTAGGTTCTTTCATAGGATACTGGCTTCTTCCGATGCTCGGTCTTTACCTTGAAGGAAACGTAGGTTACTTTGTTACATCACTTATAGGTGCAGTGGTTCTTCTTCTTGTATTAAACCTCATTATGGGCGGAAGAAAGCTTTAACTACATGCTGATGTAAATGTAATTCAGAGAAAATGACAATGGAAAAACCCAATGACCCAAAGAAATAAAGCTTCTTCCACTATGCGGGTAGGAGCTTTATTTCTTTTGCAATTATAATTGAATAAGTCAGTTGGTTATTGCCATAGACCTTTAAAATATTCTGGATTGATGATTCTTTAATCTTATTTCATACATTCTATGGATACATTTATTTTCACTTAGCTTTTTTACCTTTTAGTGTCCTTAAATCAGGGTCATAGACTATAAGAGCTGTAGTCCTTCCTTCATCTTCACCGGATATTTTTACTTCAATGAGACTATCTTCTGATATTTCATACTGATCCAGTGCTTCCTTTATTCTTTCGTCTATGGATTTTCCGCCTTTTATTACCTGTACCATCTTTGTTCTTTTCATTTTAATGTGTTTTCTCCTGTATTTCTTGAATGGGGTTTGAAGACTCTTATAAAATTCCTTTTCTTTGCATTTAGTATTATCATTGTGAGAGCTCCCGAGAAAATGAGTCCCAGTGTTATTGATGCTGACTTCAGTATCGTCTGTATGAAGAAATTCATTCCGTCGCTGTTGTTTCCGTGAACGAATGCATATACGGAGTAATAAACCGTTGCACCGGGCACCAGTGGAATGAAACCCGGGATGTAGAAAACTGTCGCAGGACTTCGGAATACCCTTGCCATTATTTCTGAATATATGCCCATCGCAAGGCTCGCTGCAAACAATGATGCTGTATCTGAGTCGGTACCTTTATAGACGAGAAGATACACGAGCCAGGACAGTGCTCCGCCGGCTGAAGCCACTGCAGCTTTTTTCCTTTCAATATTGAGGATTACCGTAAATCCGAGGGTACTTAAAAACGCATAGAATACCTGTAATATCATAATAATTTCCCCTCCCTAAAATATCCGGCCGATATAAAAGCCGAGGGCAGTGCCAAAGGCAATACCGGATGCTGTCACGAGCGCCTCGGCAGCCCTTGTGACTCCCGAGAGATAATCACCCTGGAAGGTATCCCTAATAGCATTGGTCATTGAAATACCGGGAACCAGGAGCATTATGGATCCTGTAATAATATTATTGATTTCCGGAACTATTCCAAGATACATGGATAGCATGGCGAGGAGTACTGCAGTCATACCTCCGAAAGCATTCTGAAAAAAGCTCGACAGTTTGAGAGCCCTTACGACCATCCCGGTAAGGAGTATGGCAGGACCTGTGACTGCCGCTGTAAATGCTTCGGAGGCGCCTCCTCCGAATAAAAGGGTGAAACTGCCTGCGACGAGAGCTGAACTTAAAAGATCCATTGTCAGTGAATAGGGTTTTTTATTCAGTATGAGATCCAGTTCCCGGGAAAATTCTTCAGGTGTAAGTCCTGAAACTGTTATGTCCCTCGAAAGGGCATTAATGAGGGAAATCTTTTCAAGATCAACCTTAAGTGAAGGGATTCTTCTTAGCCTTGTAACGGAATGGCCGTTTTCATCAACTCCTGAAACTATTATTCCTGTAGGTGTAACCCAGCTCTGGGCATCCTTTATTCCATAACTTAAAAGTATTCTGTTCATTGTATCTTCGACTCTGTATGCTTCAGCACCGGATTCAAGTATCCTTGCTCCTGCCCTTAATGCGAGATACAGTATATCTTCTCTGTTCATTTTAAATCCTCCGATATCCAATAAAAATTATACCACAGAGATATTCATCGGTTAATTCTGATTAAATTGGTTGGAAATGATGCTTCTTCATGGATTTATGACAGATAATCATTAGTATACGTACACTATCTGTAATTTTATTAATGATGGGAGAATAATGTTGGAAATCTGTGGTAAGTGGGAATTGGGTGGTTTATAATTAGACTGTAAATACACATTGGTTTTTGGTGTAAATCAGTTAATTTAGTGGAGGTATCATATTTTGTACAGCAAATATCTTAAGAAAGATGATCCTGAAATTTTCAACCTCATTGAAGAGGAAGAAAAAAGACAGGAGGACAATATCGAACTCATAGCATCTGAAAACTTCACTTCCTTTGCAGTTATGGAAGCAGTAGGTTCTGCCCTCACAAACAAGTACGCTGAAGGTTACCCAAACAAGAGATACTACGGCGGCTGTGAAGTTGTCGATAAGGTTGAAGACCTTGCAAGGGACAGGATGACAGCTCTTTTCGGAGCAGATCATGCCAACGTTCAGCCCCATTCAGGTTCACAGGCAAACATGGCAGTATATATGTCAGTTTTACAGCCAGGCGACAAGATCCTCGGAATGGACTTATCCCACGGCGGACACCTTACACACGGCTCACCTGTAAACTTCTCAGGAAAGCTTTATAATTTCGTATCCTACGGTGTTTCAGAAGAAACTGAAATGATCGATTACGACAATGTAAGGGAAATAGCATTAAGAGAAAAACCAAAGATGATAGTTGCGGGAGCTTCAGCATACCCAAGAAAGATTGATTTTAAGAAGTTCAGGGAAATTGCGGATGAAGTCGGAGCATACCTGATGGTTGATATGGCACACATAGCAGGACTTGTTGCGGCAGGATACCATGAAAATCCGGTTCCTTATGCTGACTTTGTATCCACAACAACACACAAGACTTTAAGAGGTCCAAGAGGCGGAGCTGTCCTCTGTAAGGAAGAACATGCAAAGGCACTCGACAAGACTGTATTCCCCGGAATGCAGGGCGGACCCCTTGAACATGTTATAGCAGGAAAGGCAGTATGCTTCCTCGAAGCATCAAGACCTGAATTCAAGGAATACATCGGCCAGGTATTAAAGAATACAAAGACTCTTGCCGACGAACTCATGAAGAGAGGCTACAAGCTCGTTTCAGGCGGAACAGACAACCACCTTATCCTTTTAGACCTCACAGACAAGGATATTACAGGTAAGGATGCTGAAAACAAGCTCGATTCAGTAGGTATAACAGTAAACAAGAACACAGTTCCAAAGGAAACAAAATCTCCTTTCATAACTTCCGGTGTAAGAATGGGCTGTGCAGCCATGACTACAAGAGGATTCAAGGAAGAAGATATGGTAAAGACAGCGGAACTTATAGATTACGTTCTTACCCATATCAATGATGAAGATTTATCTTCTGTAAGGGAACAGGTAAAGGCACTCTGCAAAGGCCATCCCCTTTATGATGGAAAGTTCTAGGAATCACTGAATTTTAAAGTAAAATAATTTATGTAAAAAGTTTTTATAAAACAATTAAAGACCCGCTGAGGATG
>JBDHVQ010000045.1:0-11434 GCA_039809845.1 Clostridiaceae bacterium
ATGACAAGCCGGTAGTATCCGGACATATTAGAACATCACTAACAATACCTCCACAATGGTTATTAAACTTCTAATGGTTTATATTCATGTTCCTTATAATATTCTAGTTTCTTTTTTGATACTATTTTGAAGCCTGTTAGTCTTAATTTGTAATAGTTATTTAAAAACTGTGTTTCAAGATTAATTGCTGATTTAACATATTCTTCTCTTTCAGTTTCATCTTCTGTAGGATCATCCCAATATATTGGAATTATTATCTCTTTAGCTTGGTATGTCTTTTCTAAAGGCTCTCTGTTTTTAATTGAATTTTCTGAACCAGTTAACTCATATTCTTGGTACTTAGGTTTATTTATAGGATTAGTTGTATAGGTATTGCCTTTAACTTTTAATGTGTATCCATTAATTGAGGTAAACTCTGGAACAACTTTATATTCATATACTGGTCTTAAATTAAACTTCATTCCGTTATATTGAGCAATTTTCTTATCTAGTTTATCCATTAGTTTTCACCTCTCATACTTTTTATTGAATCTTTTAATACTTTTGTAGGATTCTCTTTAACAAATAACATATTTTGAACTGTTGATACCCCTACTAAATTTATATCTGGAACATCTTTATCTATATCTAATATGCTTGAAATACCTTTTAAATAAGGATTGTCACTAAATTTACTTTTACTGTTATGTAAATAATTTTCTTGATTAGCTAATTCTGATAATGTATTTATATCATTAATATTATCTTGGTTAAACTTTTCCACAATTACAGATATCTCTGATAAAGCTTCTAGGTATTTATCATATATCTTTTGATTTAGTTTCTTAGCTTCTTCTTCTGTAGTCGCTTTATCCTTATTGTATTGTTCTAATAACTTCTCTATTTTTTCTTTAGTATCATATTTAAGTCTTAGTTCTTTTAACAGTATACCAGTATGAAATCCATCCTCGCCTAATACCTTTCTTTCTTTTAATGCTATTCTGTCATCTAACTTTTTTTCTTCTTTAATTGAAGCATCCATCATTAAATGTTTATCATTATAAAACTGAGGGTGATTATCTATTTTTGAATATCTGCCTATCATTGTTAAATCGTTTCTAATTTCATCCATTAACTCTATACTTTTCTTATAACTCATTATTTTTTAATCTCCTTATATTCTTTAACAATAACACCATTTAATCTATTCATAATTGTATTTGTGCTCTCATTATCTTTTCTCATTGAATGCAGTACCTTAATAGCATTTTTCTTATTATCATTAGATAACTTACTAGCATTAAGATAATTTTCTATTATTATCAAGTTACCATTAAAATTCTTAAAGCTTTTTTCTAAATTACACAACTCACCATTTACCTTTAAAATTAATGCTTCCTTAGTCATTCTATCTCTCAACCTTTCAAATATTTACGGCCTTATATCCTTTAGTATCTTTAATAATCTTAAAATCTACTTTGTCATTAACATTTAAATCTTTGAAACTTCCTTGTACTGCTCCAACATGAAAGAATATTTTGTCAAATATATCTTGTTGCCTTATAAATCTGTATCCTTTTTTTCTTCTTTCCCTGTAACTATACCTAACATTTAACCCCTTTCCCATACAATAGAGAAAAGCCACGACAATAAACCAGTATTACCTGATAAACTGCCATGACTTTTATATCATAAGGCTATTAAATTCCTCACTTAATGTATATCTATATTAAACCATAAATGTATCTATATTTATAGTTTATAACCGTTGATATTACTGGTTTAATACTGTTTCTTTAGATTTAATTACACATCTTAATTTACAATTTCCCTCTGGGTATTCTTTACTGGATTCAGTTACATCAAATTCAGTTTTTAATAGCTCAATTAATTTATTTTTAAAATTGTTGTGATCCTTATAATTATCAAAATCAAATACACCTTTAAAGTTAGTCATTTTATTGTCTTTTACTCCTCTCTATATTTTTACCTAAACTAATACCAAATGTTATTAAGTTTAAAAATAGTAAATCCTTTGAATAATAATTAGGCTCATGTGTTAGAATATTATAAATAATATTTATATCTTCGTTCACTTCATCCATATAACATTGATTTTCAATTATTTTCTTAATATAAATAACTCTCTTTTGTTTAAGTAAAAACTTTAAATGTCTTTCTGTTTCATTTTTTAATGATTGTCTACCTTTATCACTAGTAATAAAACTGGGACTATATTCATGATCCAATAAAAACTTAATATGCTTACTAGCTTTTTTATAATCATTAAAATCTAATTTAATTTTTTCTACTCTTTTAACTGTGGATTCTCCAACTCCTGCTATTTCTGCTAATTTTTTTCGAGTAGGATTTTCAATTTTAGATGAAGGGTCTTTGGAACCTTCGTTTGTTTTAGTAGCAGATATCCCCTCTCTTCTTATTTCTTCATTTTTTTTATTAAATAAGGTTTATACTTCATAGCTAATTGAAGTCTTACTTCAACAGGTAAATTTCTTCTTCCAAATTGATTTTTACTATCTTGATTCTAAGAAACTTTCTCTTTGATCCTTTATCCAACTTGTGATTAATGCTTTAAATTCATTCTCTGGAAGATTAAGTTCATCTTCACTTAAGGTATCTATATGATTTTCTATTATTTTGGTTCTTTCTACTCTTGTAAAAATTACCCCTGTTTCTTTGGTTAATTCATCTAAAAACTTATTAGTATTTCTTTTACAATTTCGGTTTTAGTTTCCATATTTTATTACCTCTCTTTAATTTATATAATCGCTGGATTCCATTTGTAATAAATCATTGTCATTAACTCTTATTGCATTTCTTTCAACCAATAGTGTCATTTTGTCCAGTATGCTCCCTATATCTTCACAGAATGAAGTTACATCTTCTTTATTTAATCCATCATCATTCATAGCTTCCATGGTGGACTGTATCACTCCAATATCCGATACATAGTTCCACAGCCTGTTCATTACAGGATCCTTGAGCTTGTCTATTGTGAAGACATCTTCAGGAATGACGGTGTATTTATCATCATCGCTTTCCATTGCCTCGCTGTTCTTCCTGAAGCTGAAATCCAGTCCAAGGGCGAATCCATCATGTCTTACTGTCTCAGAATACTCCAGTAATGAGGCTATCAGTCTATCATTGTCTTCATGGGATAGATTCAGGTCATGTATCACCTTGCTTATCTCGTTGGATGCTTCAACGTATACTCTGCTCTTAGGAAATCTTAATACTGGTTCATCTCCATCCATCTCCACTGTCACTCTTGGTTCTTCATACTCAAAATCTTCCATTCTGGTCTCCTTTTGTTTAATGTTTGTATTATTGAACGTATTCAATTCTCCTAAACCGTTGATATAACTAGGTTGTAACATCTGGTAACATATCGGAAATCTCTGTAACCATTGGTACGACTTGCGGTAACATAGGTAACATGTTTTTCCATCATTTTGATATATATTTGGGTAAAAAGTACAAGATTATAAGGAATAGAGGAAAGAGAGTAAACTCACAATATTCTTGTATAATATATGTATTTTTATGTTACTTATGTTACCTATGTTACAACTTAGTTATTTCAATGCTTCTAGGACTTTTCGTCTTGTTACAAGGATGTTACTTTGTGTTACTTCCTTATGTGTAGTAGTTCCTCATAAACTCATCTGCTTCCTGAAATCCTTCGACATCAATTCCAGCGGATTCCATTTTTTCCAGATCAAAAACATCCACTCTCCAGTTCTTTGATATACTCCTGCTTCCAGCTTGTGATACTTTCACCTGTCTTCCGGATGTATCAAGGTAAGGTTTCTTAGACATCTGTTTTCTAAGATCTTTATATGGGAGTAGAGCTTTCTCGTCAGCCGTCCCCATCATTTTTAATGATGATTTAGTGTATTCATGAAGGTCCCCAGTTCTTAGGAATAATTTATCTTCATTAATGACGACTCCTGGATACCCATTCAATCTGAACTCAGGATTTTTAAGAAGATAACTACTCATTGTTGAAAATGATTCATCTACCTCTGACAGAGTGACTTGACTCTCTCTTTCATCCTCAACAATGTACTTGACGATATCCTGTACGTGCTCCATGATCTCATAGTCTATTCTGTGGTCTATCAATACCATTTCCAGCAACTTCAACCCACTTATAATAACAGCTGTATTCTGCCTGTTCCTTGACATCTGGATGTCATTGACCAGCTGTAACGAATCCTCATATAAGGTATTCACCTCTTCATCTGTCAGTGAAAGTACCTTATCTATAAGGCTCCGACCCAGCTTATTCAAAGATTCTGGATTCCTGGATATCTTATTGAATGAAACCTTGAAAGTGCTGTCCTTGAAGGTTGCATCCCTGGAGAAATTAAGGAATATAGTTCTCTCCCTGTTGGCTTTCTCGTCAGTGGATGCCTCACCAATGATAATGAGTGGAGCATGGTATGTTAGTTTCTCCTGCTTGTTTCTCTGCCCAGGAAGTCCCCTTGATGCTGAATTGTTCTCGTAGGTGTTACGCATAGTCTCAGAAATAATGTTCCTTTTGAATTTATCCATGAACCATGGTTTATATTCATCAACTATGATTGGATAGGTGTTGTTACTGTTGCTGTACATCTGGATGCTGTAAGGTGTAATGCTACCAGCATTCTTAAGTTCTGATTCGTACCCTAACAATGGAAGGACAATCTTCTCCACTGTCTGACTCTTACCGCTCCCAGCCTCTCCGCTTATGAACAGATTGGGATACTTAATCTTATGAGCTTTGAGTCTGGATTTGAGGAAGAATGAACAGCAATGTGCCAGTAGGGTAGAGGTGAGTTCTATAAGGTTGCAGTTCAGAATATCCATTAGAATAGAAGCAAGTTCATCACTGCTGATAGGTTCAACGGTGGAAAGGTTGCTCCTGATCTCATCCTTACCTATGAATATGTACTCAATACCCTGGGTATCTCCTATGATCCCTTTACTGTCTATATATATCCATCTGTCATTGAATTTGTGTATTCCCAGGGTGCTGACTCCCACAACAGAAGTCATTTCTGAATTTGCAATCAGAGTCTTTATATACTGTAGATCGGTATATGACCCTGTGAACATCAGGTCCATTGAGTTGATTGCTTCATTGAACCTCTGAAGGTTGCTGAAATCATAAGGAGCAATCGTTCTTTCGATGACCTCTCCATAGATATTTATCATGTCACATAGATATCTGGTCTCTTCTGAATCCGTCACCTTAATCAGCTTCCTGGGTCTTATAAAGAAATTGCTTATGGGACTGAATGATTCTTCACCATCTTTGTAAGTGATTCTGTTATAGCAGTTCTTATATATGACAACTGGTATTGTCTTATCAGTATTCTTCTTAGGCTTGTAGGTTGATGGATTATACACATCATTGCAGTTCTCAATTGCCTTATTTATGGTCATTGTCCTGTAGTCCAGTCTTTCCCATTTGTCACGATATAAAGCTGACTGTCTGAACAGGGAGTCTATTCTGTTGAAGTCTCTACCAGTCCAGAAGGCCAGAATATTACAAAGTGCCTGATCTAAGCTTGAATGGTCCTCTTCTGGTGATGCACCTTCATAAAACAGTTTTTTGAATTTATCTCCATTCTTTGAGGTACTGGCTTTTTCTATTAAATCAGCATCGTTTAAATCATTTGGTATAGATTCAATATAGGAAGTATTTTTCGTTTCTTCTTTTTTAGGACTGTTATTATCATAAAATTCCTGAAGTTCCTCGGTACATTCCCTTATTTCTCCATACCCTGGAAGAATATCCCCTGTCAGTATGAAATATCTGTTTTCTTTATACATTTCAATACCAGACTTTGTAGCTTTAAAATCTGCACCCTGGAATGTTCCCTTACCTATAATGTGAATACCATTCCCCGACTGTGATATTTCTGTGTAGGTATTAAGCATTTTAATAAATGCTCCTACTTCATTATTGAAATCCCCATTCTTTAAAGCCTGTACTTCTTCAGGTCTTCCATCTATATCTATTCCCACATAACCTGAATTACCAAAATTGAATCCCAATGTCTTGAAAACTCTTGATTTTGAAATCAAATCAAAGTTGCTCCAGGTATTAGGACTATTAGATTTTGCCTTATAGGGCGGTCCGCTTATTTGATAAGGATTTTTATCAATCATAGGGGTTTTACAATCCCTCTTATATTTGATATTTCCTTCTTTGTCTTTTACAACTTCAAGAGTTATACCCACCCAGTTTTTTAGAATCCTTAACTCCTGGGGAATATTCTTCAAAGTTTCAAGCATCAGTTATCTGCCTCCTGTATCGGTCTCCGGCATAAAGCCGGTGTTATTTGTATTTGTCCTTCCAATTTGCTAAAATGTTAATGACTATAGATCACCTCGTTTTCAGTTAGATTTATGCTTTTGAGTTGCACCTCATCCGCATATTGTTGATCTGGCTGTTTAATGAGACTTTTGAAAATTGATTCCTTTTAAAATCTATAAGTAAACCGTGTTCCCAGGCACTTGTAAAAACTTATGATTTTATGTATGGAATCTTTTTTTATTGTTCTAAACTCTTAAGAAATTCCTGCACTGTAGCTTTGTTATAAAGTTTTTTTCCATCAATTTTGATGCATTTCATTCCCAGCCGTTCCATCTTCTGCATTGTTCCAAAACTGATATTCAGCCACGAACAGAGGTCTTTGCAGTTAAAATATTCTTTACTGTGGAGCTCATTGTGTTTAACTTCCTGGATAATTTCCTGAGCCATTTGCACAAAAGCTGGTTTAAATGGTTCAAACATTTGTAATGCAATGTTTTTGTAGTAATCTTCCGGTAGTATCATTTCCGGCTGTTTTTTATCCTTTTCCATACCTAAAATTCCTTTCCCTCCAGGAAGGCTGATCTGCTGTCTTTGAGCCATCCGGAAATTAGTTCAATGAAATCTTCTTCAAGCAGGTTAATCTCTTCATCAGATAACGTGTCTTTATGGTTCTGTATAGCTTCTTTTCTTTCCTGAATTGTAAACTTAACTCCGGTTTCCACTTCAAGTTGGTTCATGTAATCATTGGTTATTAATTCTAAGATTTCCGCTTTCTTCAGCATCCTTTTCCTCCAGATAATTTTTCAATACTGATATTTCTTCGTATGTCTTCTTCAAACATTCCTGCACCTTGATTATGTAGTCGCTGATTAATGTTTCCGCACCCCATAATGTTTTAACATCAGTAGGCATCAAGAATGATGCAATGTCGTTATCTGGATCCAATGTATCGGTTATCCTGATTAAAGTACTAAGGCCACATTCAGCCACTAATAAGTGATATTTGAGTTGATCCAAACTTTCGTTCACGTTATAAAATTTCTTTTTCAGAACTTCGTTCATTGGTTTAATCTCCTTATGTGTTTCTTGTTAGTACACACCCATAATTTTTGAACCTACGGAATTATTACCTCATTGAAGTAATTTACATCACTGATGATTTCTTTTTCAGATTCCTCGTTTTCCACAGTCTCCGCACCGCCATAAGAGAATACTGTCTTTTTAAGTATTGCTCCCATTTTTGACATTGGTATTCTGAATACCATGCCTTCAAGTTCGCCTCTCAGATAAAACTTTTCTTCCGGTATGAATCCTTTTTTAAGCATTCTCCCCATAACAGTACTTCTGTTTGTGTACACAGAAATCATCTTATCCGTGTAGGATATCGTAATTGTGGTTTCCTGGTCCTCCAGTGTCGCGATTTGCTTTATGTTCTCCATGCTTTTACTCCTCTATAAAAGATTTTTAATCATTTCAGCTTTATCAATGATTTCATCAAGTTCATCCAACAGTTCAAAGTTAGGATCATCCATTTCCAGATATCTAACTATTGTAGCCAGGTCCTTATTTGCTCTTTCAATTGCTTTTTCTAACATTTCCTCACCTCCTTCACGAATTTTTATTGAGAGTTTCCTTGATTAAATGGTAATCTGAGCCACACTCAAGCATTGTCATTGTAATAACTTCATGCCTAGATAACTTTTCAAGTTCTTCCGCTGTAAGAAGTTCCTTGAAAGTTTCCGTATTTCCTCTTTTCCGGATCTCTTTCACCTTAATTCCTGTTGCTGATTCCAGTAACATTCTGTTGAAATTGGGATACATGAATTTAAGATTCTCGCTTTCCCTATATGCTGGTGATTCAGTAATTGCTTTGTGTAGATCCTTCTGAATTGGAGTACTTATCATATAGGCTGTATTCCGTTTGTAAAGTTCTTCCCTCATTTGATAAAACTGTTTTACAAGCTCTTTTTTGAATTCAACTACTACTGGTGAATTCTTGAGAAAAGTCATTATCAATGTGGCTTGTTGCTCATTCAGGAGATAAATCTTTTCTTTCTGTCCACTTTCTAAAGCTCGGATTTCAAATCCGACCTTTCCAAATGATTCAAGTGATACTGTATGATTTCTTATTAAACGTTGAATTGTTGGATGTTTAACTTCTGCACATTCTGCAATTATCTTGCTGGTAGTATAGAGTTCCGACTTCAATCCTTTCTCTTCTTTTAAGACCAGTTCCATCTTCGGAATCATTTTTATTCCCCCTTGATTCTCCTGTCTATTTCCTGGATCTTCTCATTTATTGCATCTATCCGGTTTGTAGCTTCTTTAAGAAGGAACTTACTTATCTTGTCCGAAATTTCCCATTTCCCCTGGGCTGTAAGTTGCCAGGCTTTTGCTATCAATAACTTAGAAACTTTATCTGTCATTTTTCTTCACCTTTAAAGTCCTTTCTGTATTCCGATTCCGGCAAGTACATACCAGAAGGAAAGATACATCATAACCACAGATGCAATCCCCGGGATTAGGGAAAGGGATTTTACTATGAGTGTTTTGTTATGCAGTGTCATGGTTTACCTCAGTTGATAAGATCTATAATTTCACAATTTAATGCTGATGATATTTTTCCAACTATTATAGGTGTAACTTTTTTCCCGTTATTAATTCGTGTCAATGTATTTCTACTTACACCACTTACTTCTGCCAATCTTGAAAGTGTCATCTTATTTTCAGCAATAAACATATTCATTTTTTTGACATCAATTATCATACTTTACCTCCATTACTCATATTGTTTAATCACATTATATTCTTCATTTTGAGTAATGTCTATATTCTTTTAATCATATTGAGGAATTTTTTACTAATTTTTACTCTTTATGTTTAAATGTTGTGGTAATATATTTTTTGAGGTGATACTTTGGATATAGATACAATAGGAAAAAGAATAAGAAGAGAAAGATTAAACAAAGAATTAAAATTAAAAGAATTATCTTCAGAAACAGGATTATCGATTCAGGCATTATCCCAATATGAGTTAGATAAAAGAATTCCCGACATAGAAACGATTAATAAAATTAGTAATGTATTAAATGTGACTGCAACATCATTACTTTATGGAAAAGCAATCTTGAAAAAAATTCTTTATGATTTGAAAAAGAATATCTTTGTAATTACTTTCATGGATGATAGTAATATTCAGTATATTTTAAATTCTAAAATTGAAAGTGTAGAAAACAAATCTGATGTATATGAGGATCGTCTTAGAACAAATATTAATGTAACTTATAAGAGATTGTTAATCCCAAATGACGTTAATATAGAAAATAAATTAGTTAATTTTGAAATTGAAGGAAATAATATTTTGCATAGTTATATTGAAATTTTTGTAGAAGCTATTTATTTTTCCGTTTTGAATTTTTACAGATTTCATCCTGAAAATATAAATGCTGTAAATGAGACAAAAATCCCTTTTAATATAATGGAATCGAAAGTAAAACAATCCATTTATATTAATGTAGAACATGCGAACAATCTTTATTCAAAAATATATTTTTTTAATGCTGTAAATAAAAGGACAAGAGTAAATATTTATGAAGAAATAAAGAATGAAGAATTTAAAGATTTCTTTAAAAATCCTTTAGAAATAAGAAAAAAAGAAGGGAAGAACAATATTCCAATAACTAGTGATCGCGAACTTTAAGTGTTTTTTAGGATGCTAAATATTATAGTAATTATTTAATAGAAAATACTCTTAATAAAACCGTGTCTCCCAGGCAAACACTATTAGGAGGATCTATTCGATGCACATTAAGGAGTATCAGGATAAGAACGGTCATGTACGATATATGTTCCAAGGATATCTTGGAATAGATGAATCTTCTGGAGAAATGAAAAGAGTATGCAGAAGAGGACTGAATTCTAAAAAGGAATGTGAGGATCTCTTTTATAAACTTAAATATGAGTTTGAAAGAGGAAATTACAAGGTTTCAAATAAAAAATACACCTTCAGTGAGGTGTATGATCTGTGGTATGAGGAATATAAAAATACTGTTAAGGAATCTACCTTACAGGCTACAAAGAGAATGTTTGAATTACATATTCTCCCACAGTATAAAGGTAAGTACATTGACAGGATTACAATCGCTGACTGCCAGAAAGCTGTAAATGACTATTCTAAAAGAGTTAAGAAGTACAAGATATTCAATAACTATACCGGATTAGTCTTTCACTATGCCATGAAAAACAGATTTGTAAGTGAAGATCCTACAAAACTCGTTACACTTCCACAATTACCGGATGAAGTTGAGGACCTGGAGGAAGATAATTTCTACAGTAAAGAGGAACTGAAACTTTTCCTTCAGGCTGCAAAAACTGAGATTAAATGGTATACATTATTCCGGTTACTTGCCTTCTCTGGTATGAGAAAAGGCGAAATACTTGCATTGTCCTGGGATGATGTGGACTTTAATAACAGCAGTCTAAGTGTCGGAAAAACAGTTACCAGGGGATTAGAGAATAAAGTCTTTATCGGAACTCCAAAGACTAAGAAATCAAAGAGAATAATATCCCTTGATTCTGAAACTGTGGAGATCCTGAAGACCTGGAGGACCACTCAGGCATCAGAAATGTTACAGATCGGTATTAATACTTTGGCTAATGATGAACAGCTTATATTCAGTAACTCTGTTAATGAGCTTATCTGTACCCAAAAGGTAGGGCAGAAGATAGAAAGTATCTGCAGAAAATGTAATCTTAAATACATAAGTCCTCATGGCTTCAGGCATACTCATTGTAGTTTATTATTTGAAGCAGGGGCGACAATCAAGGAGGTCCAGGATAGGTTAGGTCATGCAGATATCCACACTACCATGAATGTGTATGCTCATGTCAGTAAAAACAAAAAGAATGAAGTGGCGGATAAGTTCGCTAATTTCATGAAATAATGCTTTGTTAAAAATATGAATAACATCAATTACAACATCAGTTTCAAAAAATACAAAAGACTGAAGTCTTGAAAGTGTTGGTATCACTTGACTTCAGTCCTTTATTAAATCAGTATTGGCGGAAAGACTGGGATTCGAACCCAGGGATGCTTGCACATCGCCGGTTTTCAAGACCGGTGCCTTA
>JBDHVQ010000046.1:0-11335 GCA_039809845.1 Clostridiaceae bacterium
AAAAAATAAAAAAAAGAGGATTTTATTCCTCTTTAA
Organism: Clostridiaceae bacterium; assembly: GCA_039809845.1. GTDB lineage: Bacteria > Bacillota > Clostridia > Clostridiales > Clostridiaceae > JG1575. The sequence goes on from JBDHVQ010000046.1 coordinate 37, forward strand.
AATGTTTCCATGCATTTAATGGCAAGCCTTCAATATCCATTTACATACAGTTATATCTGGTTATATTCAGCTATATCCTGTTTTTTATCTCTTATACTCCTGCTTTTCTCCGCCAGGAGGAAAAATCTGTCTGACTTATACTTTTCCTGAATAATCAGTCCATGACAATATCGCAGAACTTTGCGCCTTCTGTTTCCTTAAGAACTTCAGGTTTTATCTTTACCTGGAAGCCGATTTTTCCAGCTGACAGAAGGATTTTATCCTGGGACAGGGCAGATGAATGGACGGCGAGGGGAAATTTCTTCTTCATGGCAAAGGGCGAACATCCTCCTCTTACATATCCTGTTATGTCTTTAAGATTTTTGGAATCTGCCATTTCAAGTTTTTTCACACTGAATACTTCAGCCATTTTCTTTAAACTTAAGTGTTCATTTACAGGAACACACCCCACAAAGTAGCCGTTTTTTCCGTCTGTCACGACGAGGGTCTTGAATATCATATCAGGATCATATCCTGTAAGTTCTGCAACCGTCATACCGTCTACTGCATCTTCAGAATGGGGATATGAAACTGATTCATACTCAATTCCAAGTTTTTCAAGGTACCTTTCAGCATTTGTCTTTTCATTCTTTTTCTTCATTTTTTCACCCCGGTGAATAAAATAAAATTTATCATCTAAAAATTAAAGTCAATTTATCATTTAAAGATTAAAGTCAGGGGAAGTCTTACCTGACTTCCCCAAAGTTTTTGAAAAATATAGAATTCACTGTTTTTCTTAAATGTTTTTTCTCTTTTACGGTACTATCTTTCACCCTTTTCATAGGGTTTACCAAGGGCTGCAGGAGCCTGGGACTTTCTTCCCGATACTGATATGGCAATCATTGTGAGAAGATATGGAAGTATGTAATAAACTTCCATGGGTATTTTAAGACCCAGTGCCTGGGATTTTATCTGAAGTACTTCTGATGCTCCGAAAAGAAGACTTGCAAGCATCGCACCCACCGGTGACCAGTTGCCGAATATCATGGCTGCAAGGGCTATGAATCCCCTGCCGTTTACCATGCCGTCCCTGTAGAGGTTATTGGAAACAATTGAAAGGCTGATTCCTCCGAGGGATGCAAGAAGTCCTGATATCGCAACTGCCACATACCTTGACCTTATCACATTTATTCCAAGTGTATCGGCAGCTCTCGGGTGTTCTCCCACAGCCCTTAATCTTAAGCCCCACCTGGTCTTGTTTATCATGAACCATAAAAGGAAGGTCAGGAAGAATGCAAGGAATACAAAGTAGTTTAGTTCAAGGAAGAACTGTCCGCCTGGTATCTTTGAAAAGAAGTTTCTGACTCCCTCTGAATATGCGATCTGCTTTACACCGTCAGACTGACCCTGTCTTTTAAAGAGCATCCATAAAAGGAGTGAGGGAAGTGCCATGGCGAGTGTATTTATTGCAGTACCTGCTATTATCTGGTCTGCTTTAAGGGTAATTGAGAGGAATCCGAAAATGAGGGATGTTATGAGTCCTCCGATAAGTCCTGATGCTATTCCGATGAGAGGACTTCCTGAATACTGGGTTCCCACAACTGCAAAGAATGCACCCATGATCATGATACCGTCGAGTCCTATGTTAGTCACACCGCTCTTTTCATTTACCACACCGCCTAAGGATGTGAGGATGAGAGGGGTTCCTATACGGAGTGTGGCGGCAATGAATACCGCTATGAACGGAAGCTGGTTACTCTGCATGTCTTATCGCCTCCCTTTTCTTTCTCCTGTCTGCAATGATCCTGAATATGTGATCCGCCGCAACGAAGAGTATTACGAGTGCCTGCATTATATAAACGAGGTCCTTTGAGATTCCGACCATCTGCAGTGCAGGTCCTGAATTGTTCAGTGCACCGAATAAAAGTGCGGTGAAGATTATCCCTATGGGGTTTGATTTGGCAAGGAGGGCAACGGCTATACCGTTAAGGCCGAACCCTGTGAATTTTGCAAGTTCCCTTGCGGAAAGTTCAGGTCCCATTATCTGTATACCTGCAGCAACTCCTGCAAGCCCGCCGGAAATCACCATACCGAGGATTATCATCTTTTTTCTGTCCACTCCGCCGTATTCAGCCCCGAACATGTTGAGTCCCACTGCACGGAGTTCATATCCTAATTTTGTACGGTTTAAAAAATACCATACGAGAAGTGCACATATTACTGCTATGAAAATCCCTATGTTGACCCTGTATCTTGGCCCTAAAAATCTTATGAGCTGGGCACTTTTTTCAATCTGTGCCGTTGCAACTGAATTAGGCCTTTTAAGAGGATTTCTTACGATGTAGTTGAAAAAATGAAGTGCTATGTAGTTCATCATTATGGTATTTACAACTTCATTGGTATCCCTCGTAGCCTTTAAAAATCCCGGTATGAATGCCCAGAGGGCGCCGGCTGCTATCGCACCTATAAATACAAGGGGTACATGGACTATCATTGGAAGGCCTTTTATGAGTCCCAGTGCTGCCGCTGTAATTGCCGCAACGGTATACTGTCCCTCAACACCTATATTGAAAAGCCCTGTCCTGAATGCCACCGCATTGGCAAGACCTGTCAGAATAAGAGGTGTTGAATTTATGATAAAGTTTGAAAAAGCCTGTTTGTCTGTAAAGTTTGCATCCCAGAGTGTCCTGAAGAAAATACCTGTTGTTTCGGCAAATCTTCTTTCAGGCATCGTAAGATATACTATGAGAACTGAAATGAGAAGTGCAAGTATTACAGCTGCAACAGGGGAAACTATGGGAAGCCAGTCCCTGTGTTTTTTATTCACCATCAGAAACTACCTCCTCTTTTTCACGGCCGCCGGCCATAAGTATTCCAAGTTTTCTTTCTGTAGCTTCTTCCTGCGGCATGATATCAACTATCATACCGTCGTAGATTACTGCAATTCTGTCAGATAATGCCATTATTTCATCGAGTTCAAGGGATACGAGGATTACTCCCTTTCCCTTTGTCCTTTCTTCAATGAGTCTTCTGTGTATATATTCTATCGCGCCGACATCAAGTCCGCGGGTAGGCTGAGTTGCAATCAGAACTTCAGGGTCCTTCATTATTTCCCTTCCGGCGATGAGCTTCTGCTGGTTGCCACCTGATAAGCTCCTTGCATAAACTTCATCTGAAGGCGTCCTCACATCGAAATCTTCTATGAGCTTTTTTGTATATTCTCTGATAGCAGGATAGTCAAGGGATGCGGATTTATTGAATTCAGGTCTCCACTGCTGTCCGAGCACAGCATTTTCATAAAGTGGAAAATCCAGTATCAGTCCCCTCTTATGCCTGTCTTCAGGGATACTCGATAATCCTGCATCGATTGCCGCTTTTGGTGTAAAGCCTGTTATATCCTTTCCGCCTAAATTTACATTTCCCGAATCGGGCTTTATAAGTCCCGTCAGAACCTCGACGAGTTCCTTCTGTCCGTTTCCGTCGACCCCTGCAATCCCTAATATTTCCCCTTTTTTAACCTCGAGGGAAAGGTCTTTCAGAACTCTTACACCCCTTGAATCAGAAGCATTGAGTCCGGTAACTGAAAGAATGGTTTCACCAGGTTCCACGTTTTCCTTTTCAGCTTTTAAAACAACCTTTCTTCCCACCATGAGTTCAGCAAGTTCGGGAATAGAAGTCTCAGAAGTATTCACGGCTCCCGTGACCTTTCCTCTTCTTAATATCGTGACCCTGTCGCTCATCTTCATTATTTCCTTAAGCTTATGGGTTATAAGGATTACGGATTTTCCTTCAGAAGTAAGATTTCTCAAAATCACTTCAAGTTCGTCTATTTCCTGTGGGGTTAAGACAGCCGTTGGTTCATCGAGTATCAGTATGTCAGCCTTTCTGTATAGGGCTTTTAAAATCTCGACTTTCTGCTGCTGTCCGACTGAGATATCTTCGATTTTTGCCTTAGGGTCGATTTTAAAACCATACCTTTTCGCAAGTTCAGAGACTTCCTTCTCCGCCCTTTTCATATCGACTGTTATACCGTTCATTGTCTCGTCACCGAGAATAATATTTTCGGCCACGGTAAAAATATCTACCAGCATGAAGTGCTGGTGGATCATGCCAATACCCAGTTCAATTGCCTTAGAAGGATTTACGATATCTTCTTTTTTTCCCCTTACGAATATCTCCCCCTCTTCAGCCTGGTAGAGGCCGTAGAGTACATTCATAAGAGTTGTCTTACCTGCTCCGTTTTCTCCGAGAAGAACGTGGATTTCGCCTTTTCTTAAATCAAAATTCACGTTTTCATTTGCAATGACACCCGGGAAAACTTTGGTAATATTTTTCATCTCTATTACTTTTTCCATATGTGTCCCCTTATTATAAAAAGCCAGATGATTAATCATCCAGCTTTTCATAGTAGTTGATTTAATTGTATTATATCAGCTGATACTTGAGTTTGTAAAAATTACTTTGCAAATTCCTTAAGTTCAGCAAGTGTTCCGGGAACAACGAGTTCACCTGAAGCTATCTTTGCCTTGTATTCTTCAACGAGGCTCATTACTTCAGCATTGTTTGAAAGTGCAGGGTTGAGTGTAGGAGATAAACCTACTGCATCTTCCTTGATTCCGAGGTTTTCAATTCCAGGTACGAAATTTCCTTCGATGAGTGATTTTGCTGCCTGGTAAACTGCAACGTCCACCTTCTTTATCATTGAACACAGTATAACGTCAGCCTTGTCAGGAATCATTGCAGCCTGGTCTGAGTCAACGCCCATTGCGTACTTGTTCATTTCCTTTGCCGCATTGAAAAGACCAATGCCCACACCGCCTGCTGCGTGGAATATTATGTCTGCACCCTTTGAATAAAGGTCCTTTGCAATTTCAGTACCCTTGTCTACATCGGAGAAGTTACCTGCATAGGAAACCATCGTCCTGTCTATCAGGAGCTTTCCGGCTTCCGGATTCACTGAATATACACCAGCTGCAAAACCGGATTCGAATCTTCCTATGACATCACCTTCAACACCGCCTATGAATCCGACTTTGTTTGTCTTTGTCATCTTGCCGGCGATAACTCCTAAAAGGAATGAACCTTCCTGTTCCTTGAAGAGAACGTTCTTTATGTTCGCGCCTTCAGCAACACCATCGATTAAAAGGAAGTTTTTGTCAGGATATAATTCAGCAACTCTCTGTACATCTTCAGTCATCTTGAAACCAACCCCTATTACAAGGTCAGAAGTGTTTGCTATGGATTCAAGGTTCTGCTGGTACTGTGATGCTTCCTTGGATTCTATTATTACGGGCTTTATTCCGAATTCTTTTTCGATTCTGTCAAGTCCTGCTATAGCTGCATCGTTGAAAGACTTGTCTCCTCTTCCGCCTTCGTCGGTGGAAAGACCCATCTTAACTTCAGTATTTATCTTGACTGCAGGAGTCATTATTTCTTCTGCCTTGGAAACTGTTCCTTCCATTGCATTTGATTCCTTTGAAGAGACATCGGCTGCCATTGAAGATGCATTTGACTTTGCTTCGTCAATTTTTGCACCTGCGTTTGAAACTGCCATGTCTGCCTTTGAAGACACTTCAGTCGTCTTGTTTTCAGCCTTTGATGCAGTTTCATCGGCCTTGGAAGAAATTTCTTCCTTCTTTTCTTCTGCCTTTGAATCAAGTGAAGCTGCCATTGAAGATGCATCCGACTTTGCATCATCCATCTTTACAGCTGCGTTTGACATTGCAGCATCAGCCTTTGAAGATGCTTCGTCTGCCTTTGATTCCGCCTTGGATATCACATCATCAGCCTTTGACATTGCAGCATTGGTTGTCGCCGGTGCCATGGTTTCAGCTTTTGTTGCGGCAGCTGTAGTCACCGCAGTAGTGGTTGTCTTTGTATTGTCTCCGCATCCTGCAAGAAGGGGAGCTGTCAGCATTGCACACATAAGTGCCGCCATAATTTTCCTTGACTTCATAGTAATTCCTCCTGATTTTTCGTGGATTGACTTTCTATATTATATCACAGCAAAAATGGAATTAAACATCTCCAAAACCGAACAATCTTTGAATTATATCATCTCCAACATGCGACAATAATCTGTCCTTACAGCTTCAGGTGGTATATCGGATAGGTAAATCAGATAAATATCAAAATAATAATAATTACCTTTTCATTTTACCCGATATCCTGTAATGATATGGCAGGGGTTCTTCCCCGATGAGGGGCTTCATGTAGTCAGTAAATTGAGAAGTAACATTTCTTCCTTCTATCCATTCTTCCGGAATCATCTTTTCCCTGTTTGAAATCCCGCTGATTATTTCACTCTTATATTCAATGCGGTATTCATCTCCGGGTATTCTTTCCATGGCTATCATTACACCCGTTTCTCCGTTAAGGGCTGCCTCCACTGCCTTTTCCCCGCAGATGAATGCTTCCTCCCTGTCTGTTTGACTTACACAGTGCCCTGCAGATCTCTGAAGAAGAGAAAGTTCGACTGTCCTTGTCTTATATCCCATATCTTTTGCGATTTCCTCAAGGTAGGTTCCCGCTCCCTTAAGCATGGCATGTCCGAATTTATCGTGGGACTGGGATTCAGAAGATGAAACGTATTTTCCTTCCCTGTTTCTGAGACCTTCAGATACGGCGACAACTGTAATTTTTTCCCTGTCCACCATTTCTTTTAATTCCTGCCTGAATTCATCTTCATCAAAGGGAACTTCCGGAAGGTAAACCAGATGCGGGGCACTGCAGTCTTCTCCCCTTGCCATGACTGAAGAGGCCGCGAGCCACCCTGCGTTTCTTCCCATTATTTCGACAAAGGTGACTGTGGGTTTATCGTAGGAAAGAGTATCTGTATAGATTTCTTTCACAGAAGTTGCAATATATCTTGCAGCCGATGAAAAACCGGGTGTATGGTCAGTATTCATAAGATCATTGTCTATGGTCTTTGGAATACCTATAACTTTTACCCCAGGTAATTTCAATGCAAAATAATCAGAAAGCTTATGGACTGTGTCCATTGAGTCATTGCCTCCGATGTAGAAAAAATATCCAATGTTGTTGTCTTTAACCCACGCAAGGATTTTTTCAGTTTCATCTTCATTTTCCATATCAAGTTTATACCTGCATGAACCAAGAGCCATGGCAGGAGTATTCCTAAGTTTTTCAATATCTGATGGGTCCCTGAATTCATCCCTTAAATTTACCGTTTCACTTTTCAGAATTCCCTCAAGCCCATAGAGCGATCCATAGATTTCACCTATTTCATCACTCTCCAATGCCCTTTTAACCGCCCCTGCAAGGGATGCATTTATTACAGCAGACGGACCTCCCGACTGAGCTATCACCATATTCTTCTTCATTTATTTTTTCCCTTTTTAAAATAATATGAGGGCCCGGGAATTCCACCAACGGATTTTCACTGGTTTCTTCCCGGTCCTTTTCTTTAATACTATTTATCTGATAATTTCAATCTTCATATATTAAATTTTCAGGTTTCATGAATTTTTTTGCCTGTAAATTCTAAACACCTTCTTAAATTTCCTATGCCTTAACCAGTAAATCCAGAGGTATCATATTTTTGTTGTACAGACCATATCCCATATAATTTGCCTGCGCAATATAAATATCAACAAGACTGCATAAATTTTTATAGTCAGGAGTCCCCATAAATACTTTGGCTTCTCTTTCAAATACTGTTTTTACAGGTTTATGATCAGCCATGAGAAGAATGAATTCAGGTTTTTGATCACAGTCAATCCTTATTCTGAGAGGATTTTTTATCCCTCTTATAAGACCAAGTTCAGATTTCTGATTGAAAATATTTTCTGTTTCTATGCAGATATTTTTCATTGCATCTTTCCCCGATAAAAAAGAATAAAGATCCCTGAAATGACCTGACAATCCTGAAGTTCCTGTAAGGGCACCGTCTCCCAACTTTACTTCTATAAATGCAGGCTTAAGCCGGTTATTGATCCTCCTGTCAGATGATGTGGAAATCCATTTTACAGCCAGCATATCAAAACTGCTCCGGTTTCCACTATCTGCATATTCAATATCAGCAATAAAATAATCAGTATCTCTTGCCGTTGTCATTTTATTATTTTCTCTTGAAATGTGCTGTTGAATCTCTCTTTCCGGTTTGGGGTGTTCATGGAAATAATAATCCATTTCTGCTTTGATAAAAGGAATGTTATCAAGGTATTCCTCGATGGAAGAAGATTTTTTTATGATGTCCCAGTATTTTGATTTTCCTGTTCTGCGGTTACAGTAACGGCCATTGAAAGTCAGTATGAATGGATATTTTCTGTTTTTTGTTTCTTCTATACGCATGATGTTACCACCCCTGTAGTATACATTGATATAATTACACCGTATTTCCATACAAAGAGTATCATCCCAAAGTACCAGGTCGAGGACAGGTTTAAGAAGTCCGCCTTTAAGACTGTCCATGAATTTACTGCTCAATCCTCTCATCCCAAAATAAATCACTCCCGTTTTTTTCCTGAACTTAAATTAATTTCCCCAAAGTTATGTTGAAGTTTCATATGAGTTTATTATATACAAATTCAGCCGTCATGCGGAACTTTTATTATTTTAAACATAAACAGTTGCACGCTGAAAAACCTCCTTATCAGTAAATGCCATTAATGAAGGCACAGGAGAAGGAGTTTCATGAAGAATATCCCTGAAATAACCCAGGATTAATCAAAATTCCAAAATCACTGTTTAATAACCTATAATTCTGCTGTAATATCAGACTACCCAGCCATTACAGAATTTCCTGGATTTTATGAAGTAACCGGTATTTTAATTTCATTTATTCCCTGTTATTCCTTTTCTTCAATAAGAAAATATGCACATGCGTGGGGGCCCACATGGGAAGCTGTAACACCGCCTATTTCAATTATTTCATAGGGGATGTTTCTTTCCTTTAATTCATCCTGGAGTATTTTAAGCCCTTCCTTCTGGTCTGAATGGGCAAGTACAACTCCGGGGAATTTCATCGGTCTTTCTTTTTTAAGAGAGGAGAGGATATGGGCAAGTGCCTTTTTTGTTCCTCTTTCCTTTGCGGTGGGGATAAGCTCTCCGTTTTCCACTTTTGCTGTGGGTTTTATTCCAAGCATTCCGCCCACAAACCCTGCTGTCTTTGAAATTCTTCCGGATCTTATGAGATTTTCCAGGGTTTCAAAGGCAACGCATGATCTGATCCTGTATTTCGCATCATTAAGTGTTTGTGCTATTTCTGCGGCACTTTTACCTTCATCCCTCATTTTTACAGCCATTTTGACGAGGAGATATTCCCCTGCAGTGACATTCATGCTGTCAACTGTATAGACCCTTCCTTCCGGGAAAGCTCCTGCAGCTATTACTGATGACTGGTGGGTACCCGAAAGCTTCTCTGTCATCGTTATAAGGACCACATCGTACCCTTCATCTGTATATTTTTTGAATACTTCATAAAAGGCTGCAGGAGTCACCTGGGATGTGGTAGGAAATTCCTTGTTTCCTTTCATGAGTTCAAAGAGCTTTCCGGCATTAATTTCATAAAAATCCCTGTAGCTTTCACCATTGAAATTTATTGTAAGGGGTATTATTTCAACACCCCATTTTTCAGCAGTTTCCTGGGTAAGGTCAGAAACACTGTCTGCAAGTATTTTTACTTTATTCAATTCTATTGTCCTCACTTTTACTGTCAGATTATTTCATGCCCGGAAACCCGAGATTCTTCAGTGCTTCATAGGTTACAACCGCAACGGTGTTGGATAGGTTAAGGCTTCTTTCTGTCGTTTCGATCATGGGTATCCGGAAGCTCTCTTCTTTATACATTTCATGGATTTCAGGCGGCAGACCTGATGACTCTCTTCCGTAAAGGAAAAAGTCCCCTTCGCGGATCTCCATTTCTGTATAGATTTTCTCCGCCTTTGTGGAAAGTACATGGACTCTTGCGTTCTTATTCCTTAATAGAAAATTATCAAAACTTTCGTATACATGAAGATCTACATTGGGCCAGTAATCCATTCCGCCTCTTTTAACCTGTTTGTCAGACATATCAAAGGTAATGGGTTTTATGATATGGAGCCTTGAAGCAGTAAGTACGCAGGTTCTTCCGATGCTTCCGACATTGAGAGGCTTTTCAGGTCTAAAGAGTACTATATTTATCAAAATCCTGTCACCATCTTTCTTATGGCGTCGGCAACACCACTGTTGCAGTGGTCAGGTGCCACATAAGACGCAGCCTCTTTTATGTGTTCCGGTGCATTCCCCATGGCCACTGAATTTTTAAAAGCCCTGATCATGGAAAGGTCATTCTCTGAATCCCCGATTACCATGACTTCGTCATCTTCAATATTCATTTTTTCTGCCAGTTCTTTTACTGCATTTCCCTTGGTTGCGCCTTTTTCTGTAATTTCAATGTTTGAAGATGAAGAAGATACTACTTCAAGTCCTTCAATCTCCTGGAGTTCTTCCTTGATCTCTTTAAAGTTTTCACGGCCGGGGAAAAGGATGAATTTATTGATTTTCTTCCTGTTTTCCATGACGAGGTCATTCATTTCCTTTCCTGTGAATTCCTTCATGGTATATCTTTCATCAAGGGCCGAACTCATGAAGAACTTCCTGTATCTGTCCGCATTCTTTCCTATGAAAAGGTCGTATTCAGTGTAGAAATTCGGAAGAACTCTGTATTTTTCAAGAACTCTGAGAATTTCCGGTATTTTATCTTCACCTATGGTGAGATTTTTGAATACCTCACCGGTCACAGGGTTCTTGATAAGGGCACCGTTCATGAATATGACCGGTGCATTGAGTTTTAAAAGCAGAGCAATATCATAAACCGAAGAAAACATCCTTCCGGTACAGAGAGTCACAAGGACATCTTTTTCTTCTGCATATCTTATAGCTTTTATATTTTCATCCGAAACACCGTGATCTTTGTCTATCAGTGTTCCGTCAATATCGATGGCAATCAGTTTTATCATTTTTCCCTTCCTCAATACTTATACTGAAAAACATTATAACAGGTATTCCCTTATGAATGCATAGAAGCGTCCCTTCATTTTTCCCGTAAGATCAATCAGGGATTTAAGGGCAGCCTTTCTGTCTTCATACTTCATTTTCTTCTCACCTTCACCGTATGTACTTACATACCAGTCATGGACGAGTGGTGAGAGGATATCCCCGTAACTTTCACCATAATATTCTGATTTGGAATTCTCATAATTCTTCTCATCTGACTGAGATTCCTTATCTGAATTCATGATTTCACTTAGAGGCTCTTCATTCTCATCCTGAGGAGAACTTTCCGCCTGGTAATAATGAGCATTTTCATTTTCAGCAT
>JBDHVQ010000047.1:0-11320 GCA_039809845.1 Clostridiaceae bacterium
TTTACTTACCTGTTTTAAATAAAGAAAAAAATATAAGTTAAAATACCGGGATTTTAAAAAGGAACCCCGATACATTATTCACCCCGTGGGTTTTCCCCCGGGGAATCTGATATTTTGGGTGAAGAATCTGCAGCTTCCACGGAAGAGACCGTTTCTTCCTCTGAAGAATCAAAAGCTTCATCCGAATCATGATTTCTCTTTTTTCTCATGACTATCTTATATGCGACAAATACAATAAAGAGTGCTCCCAGTATCCATACGATATAATCCGAATATTTTGATATTTCCTTTTCCCAGTATACCCAGTTGGAACCTGCAAATCTTCCAAGAAATGTGATTGCTGTATTCCATATGGCGGATCCCACTGCAGTAAGGAGAAGGAATATTTTCATATCCATACCTGAAATACCTGCAGGAACTGAAATGAGGCTTCTAAGGAGCGGGACGAATCTGCAGAAAAAAACCGCTTCATTTCCCCTTTTATGGAACCAGTCATTGGTCCTTGAAAGGTCGTTTCTGGTAAGTCCTAAAGTCCTACCTGTCTTCCCTGTAAAAAATTTAAGTACTCCCTGATAACCGAGCTTTTTTCCTATGTAATAAAGTACGACTGCACCTGCAAGGGATCCCATGACTGAAGAGACAATCATACCGGGAACACTTAATCCTGCAGCAGCCGTCATAAAACCTCCGAAAAGAAGAATAACTTCAGATGGTATCGGCGGAAACAGGTTTTCTATGAATATCAGCAGAAATACTGCAAGATATCCATAGTTCGCTATAAGATCTGTAATAATTGAATTCATGAATAGTGGAAGGTATCCTTTCGTTTGATGGATTAATGATGATTCATCATCCTTAAATATTTCTTAAGATTATAAGAGGGCCAGGCTGAATATTACCATAAAAAGGCCTTTAAGTGAGGTGCGGGTTAACCTTTTAAATTTATTTACCTTCATTTTTTCAATGACTTTAAGTCATGACCCTGACTTATTCTATCATATATAATTTACACTTCCCTTTAAATAATTCTTTAATCTTTCACTTGTTATAATCCATATAGAAACGAGGTGAATTACATGACGGGAAGGATTCTGAATTCCCTTCTGGATTCCGGTTTTTTCCCGGAAAATGAAGGGGTCTCAGTAAGTATCTACGGAAGAAAATATTCAGTGACAGAAGAAAAAGGAACAATATATATAATTTCAGAAAATCCTGTGAAATCCTCTGAAATGAAAAATAAAAATCTTGATGCGGTGGAAAAAATAGCAGGAAGATACGGCATAACTTCAGCAGGTTTCAGGGGCGACAGCCTTTTCGTGGTCCTGTCTGCGCCGGGGGCAAATACCGGTGAAGAGACAAGGAGGATCAAATTTCTCATACAGAGTCTTTCAAGGATAAGAGACAGTGAAGCCATGAAGGACGAAGCAGAAAAAGATGCAGAAACATCCCAGAGACCGGTAAACAGTGAACCTACTTTGGTAACGAGTAAAGGGGAATACAATCCTGACAGGAAAAGCATCACGGATAAAAAGAGCAGCAGTGATATTACACCTCTTAATCCTGCCGGTGTTTCACAAGATCTGAAACCTACTGAACCCCGCGGTACTGAAGGAGAACATTCAAAGGAAGGAACAAGCCCCCAAGAAGTTTACAGGGCTACGGCAAGAAAAGGATCAAAGACATACAGTGCCTATGGGTATACAAGGGACCGTGAAGGAAGAAAACTGGAAGGTTCATATATATCCAGCGATAACTTAAGTCCCGAAGAATCTATGATTATGGAAGAGGAAAACAACAGGGAGGAAGATTACAGGGAAATATCTCCCAGGAGAGGGCTTGATGAATTCAAGGGAACAGTCGGGATAATACTCGGTGTCATCATATCCCTTATTATCCTCGGACTTCTATATAAGGCATATATACTTTCAGATTACTTCGCATTCATTATGGGAATCATAGTTTATTTCGGATACAGGAGCCTCACGGGCAGAAAACCTGCAAATCTTAAGGCATCTGTAACTGCGCTGATTCTAGGGTCATTCCTTCTGACTGTCATAATGAACGGCATAGAAATAAGTGAACTTACAAGGGCCGCAGGACAAAATGACACCATGGGATTTTCAGACTCACTTCTCAGGGGATTCAGTGCCTTTTTCAACAACAGAAGATATATAGTATCAGTTTCCTGGAGTTCATTCATGATTTCCGTATTCAGCTCCCTCACAGGCTATTTCCTCTCCTTTGTCTTCACTGAAAAAGGCGACAGGAAGAGAAACCACGAAAGTAAGAAAATCTCCATGAGTGAAAGTGACACTGATGAAGAAATATATTAAAACCCCGGTGGAGTTTTTTTATTTCATTTATTCACTGATATCCGGTTCAGTAATTTTATATCAGAATTTTCTTATAATTGAATAAAATGACTGCAATTTAAATCATTTTCAGTTAAATGCATTTTAACCTTGCAATTTTTCCTTCATTGAGTGAAAATAGATAGAGCGATTATATCCATGGAGGTTATTTTAATGAAAGATACATTATTTACCATCCCTTCAGAAAACTTAAGGGAAAACTGGTCAGTCACAGATCTTATAACTGAAGCCGTAAAATCAGGCGCAGGAGAACTCTCCTCTGACGGATGCCTTGTCATAAAGACGGGACAGTATACCGGAAGATCCCCCAAAGACAGGTTTATCGTAAAGGATTCCGTTTCAGAAAATACCGTTTCCTGGGGCAAGGTAAATGTACCCATGGAAGAAAAAGTATATGAAAACCTTAAGAATAAAGTAATGGAACACATCAAGGACAGACCCATGTACCTTGTAAAATCAAGGGCGGGTGCAGATCCTGAATATACCCTTAAAATAAATGTACTGTGTGAAAATCCTGCACAGGCAGTGTTCGCATCCCAGATATTCATAAAAGACAACGAAAGAAAGGGATATGATTCTGACTTTACTGTAATTGCTGTACCCTCACTTCAGGCGGAAGGTAAAAAAGACGGAGTCAATTCAGAAGCATTTGTAATAATCTCATTTACAGATAAGCTGGTACTCATCGGCGGTACAAAGTATTCAGGGGAAATCAAGAAGTCCATATTCTCAGTAATGAACTACATACTTCCCGGAAAGGATGTACTCCCCATGCACTGCTCTGCCAACATGGATGCATCCGGCAATACTGCCCTCTTCTTCGGCCTTTCAGGAACAGGAAAGACAACCCTTTCTGCTGACAGGGACAGAAAACTCATAGGAGACGACGAACATGGCTGGACGCAGCACGGCATATTCAATTTTGAAGGCGGATGCTACGCAAAGACAATAAACCTCGATCCTGAAAAGGAATATGAAATATACAATGCCCTGAAATTCGGTTCAATACTTGAAAATGTAGTCCTGAACGACGACAAGTCACCTGATTATTCAGACAGCTCACTGACTGAAAATACAAGGGGCACATATCCTGTAAACTACATAGAAAACGCAGAACTTACTGGAATGGGCGGAATTCCTGAAACAGTAATCTTTTTAACTGCGGATGCATTCGGTGTGGTACCACCCATATCAAAGCTCTCAAAGGAAGCTGCCATGTACCACTTCATGTCAGGATACACATCAAAGCTTGCAGGAACTGAAAGAGGTATAGTAAACCCCGAGACCACATTCTCAGCGCTCTTTGGTGAACCCTTCATGCCAAGGCCAATAGAAGAATACGCAAGACTTTTAGGTGAAAAAATAGAAAAGTACGGCTCAGAAGTATATCTTATAAACACAGGATGGACGGGCGGAAAATACGGAACCGGAAAGAGAATTCCTCTTAAATACACAAGGATGATGGTAAATGCAGCCCTTTCAGGAGAACTTAAAAATGCTGAAATGAGAAAGGATGAAATATTCAATCTCTCAGTTCCAGTAAAAATAGAAGGTGTACCCGAAGATATGCTCAATCCTGAAACACAGTGGCAGGACAAGGAAGACTATAAAAAGACAGCTGAAGATCTTGCATCTAAATTCAGAGAAAACTTCATGAGATTCCCGAATGCCGGTGAAGATATAATCAGTGCCGGCCCTGTAAAATAAAGACAGAGAATATAATAAAAACGCAAGTATGATAAAAGGAAGCGGCAAGAACAGAACCGCTTCCTTTTTTATCATTAGAAATTCATTGAAAAACCGGCATCCCTTGATGGGTGCCGGTTTTAATATCCTGTTATCAGGTTAACTGAAGGTAAAACAGGTAAATCAGGTAAATAAAATTCCTTTAAATTTCAATACCGAGGACAAATATACTGCACAGTATGAAGAATATGCTGATCCACTGAATCCGTGTCAGTTTCTCTTTTAAGATAATCCTTCCGAGAAGGACCGCAATGGCTGAATATGAAGCTATCATGGGTGCAACTATTACAGCATTGGAAGCCAGTGCATGGACATAGAAGTACTGTCCTGTAGTTTCAGTTGCTGCAGCAAGATAGGGATAAAGCTGATCTTTCAGTACGTATCTCTTTTTAAGAATTTTTACCGTATATATAAGGGCAGCAATACCTACTATGAGGAAGGTAAGTTCATAGGAAATATTTGCCTGGTCTTCAGTCAGAAAGTTCTCAAGTACATAGGCATCGGCAAAGGTACCGAGGGAATCAGTAAAGGCATAAAGAAGGGGAAAGAGAAGTATTAAAAACCAGTGTCTTCTTCCAGCTGCTTTTGTTATTCCCGCCTTCTTCTTTTCTTCAGTTCCTATGAATATAAGTGACAGGGTGATTACTATAACGGCCACCGCCTGATACCATGTCATGGTCTGCTTTAAAAATATCATCGTAAGGACAGCAGCCATGGCTCCCGATGTATTTTCAAGGGGAGAACCTATGGAGAGCTCAACAAACCTGAAGCCGTAGAACCCGAAGGCCATGGCGAGGATATAAAGTCCGGCTACGGGAAGATAGGTAATAAAATTACTGATACTGTATTCAGTTTTTCCCGCGAGAAGAAAATAGAAGGCATGGATTCCCATGACAAAACCCACAGCGGTCAGGACCCTTAAATGGGATGAAGAATCCTCGGATGTCACACTTTTTTTATAGAACAGATCTGCAAAACCCCATGCTGTTATTACAAGGAGCGAATAGGTAAACCACATAATTAATCCTTTCAGTATAAAGTTTAATGATAATTCTTATCACTTGTTGATTGTACGTACTTTCAGAAAACAAATCAATCTGAAATAAAAAATACATTCCTGAACAATAATCCCTGCCTTTGACGTCAAAGGCAGGGATTATATTTTTAATGCTTGTTATTACAGCCTGATATTACTGCTTGTTTTTCAGCCTGTTTTTAATGAACTCTATTTAACCGTGGCTGTAAGGAATATTGAAACGAGGAAAAGGCCGGTGATGATGTACATTATCGGTTTTACCTTTTTGCCCTGTCCTGTTGAAAGCATTGAGATACAGTAGAAGATGAATCCCATGGAGACACCGGAAGTTATTGAATATGAAAGTGGCATAAGTGCAAGGGTAAAGAATGCAGGAACCGCAACTGTCAGATCTTCCCAGTCGATTTTTCCTATGGATGAAGCCATGAATACTCCGACAACTATAAGAGCCGGTGCTGTTGCAACTGCAGGAACAAGTCCCACATATGGGAGGAATATAAGTGAGAGGAGGAAGAAGATTGCTGTGAATACTGATGTAAGTCCTGTCTTTCCGCCTACTGCTATACCTGAAGCTGATTCAACGTATGTGGTTGTATTTGAAGTTCCTATGAGGGCTCCTATGGATGTCGCAGTGGCATCGGCAAAGAGTGCCCTTTCAAGTTTTGACTTGAAATTGTTGCCCTTCTGGAATTCCATATCGTCCTTTTCATCGAATATCCCTGCTTTTCTTCCTGTACCTAAGAATGTTCCTATGGTGTCGAAGGTATCAGTCAGTGAGAAGGCAAATATCGTCGAAATTATAAGAAGAAGTTTACCCGGCTGGCTGAAAAGACCAGCTATATCGAGCTTTAAGAAAGTCTGTCCGATATCTGCAAGTGATGCAGTATTGTCTGTAAGGGCTGCACCTGCAACTCCTGTTATATGAGCGATGACTGTTGTGGCAGCTATTCCTATGAGGATTGCAGCATTGTTTTTCATAAGAAGAAGGATAACTGTTATTATAAGACCTGCGGCACAGACAATCACTGACTTGTTGTCAAAGTGGGTAAGGGCAGGAATTATCTTTGAGAACACATCGGGTTCGCCGATCTTGTTTTCACCTGTAAAAGTTAAGAATCCTCCGTTTATCAGCCCGATATATGCTATGAAAAGTCCTATACCGCCTGAAATTGCATACTGCAGGGATTCAGGGATCGCATTTATTATCATCCTTCTCACACTGGTAACGGTAATAAGTATATTGATGATTCCGCATATAAAGACCATACCGAGTGCCTGCTGCCAGGTAAATCCCATACCGAAGCATACAGTGTAGGTGAAAAAGGCATTGAGTCCCATTCCGGGAGCCTGTGCAAAGGGAACGTTGGCCACAAGACCCATGATGAGTGTACCTATAACCGCTGCAAGTACTGTCGCAATAAATACGGCATTCTGATTCATCCCCGTCTGTGACAGTATAGCCGGATTTACAAAGAGAATGTATGCCATGGTAAGAAATGTCGTAAGCCCTGCCATGAGTTCCGTCCTCACGTTGGTGCCGGCTTCTTTCAGTCTGAAGAATTTTTCCATTTTGTCCTCCATATATTTGATACAACTATAGTATACGTATAATAATAAATTTACAACACTTTTTGTTCGTGTAAACATTACCCTTGAAATAAAATTTTAATCCCCAGTCTATAATTATGTGTTATTTTTTCATTATCACGGAGGTGGTAGTTTGGAATCAGAAAAAAATAAACTTAAAACACTGTTTCTTCCATTCATAGGAATACTCGCACTGATAATACTTGTACTACTGGGGCAGACTGTAAATCTCATTGCAGGGGCTTTCAGAATAAATATCATACTGGGCTGGGCAGTATCACTTCTAGTACTGACAGTTATAATCACGCTGATCGCCATCCCGCTCTTCAGGATTTTATCCTTCAGGCAGATTCCTGATATCCCTGAGGATGAAAATTCCCCTGAATATGCTGCCTATATAGATACCATGCACAGGGCAATGGAAAACAATGTGTTTGTAAAAAGTTCGGGTATTGAATTCACCGGGGAAAAGATAAAGGATCTTGAGGCTGCCTTTAAGGTAATGGACGAAGAGACGGACAGGCTGACATTCAGGGAAGCGAAGGACGTGTTCCTTACGACGTCCGTATCCCAGAACGGGGCTCTCGACGGAATATTCGTATTCATATCCCTTTTTAGACTCGTGTGGAGAATTATCCACATGTACGAAAGAAGACCGTCCATAAAAAAACTCTTCTATATTTACGGCAATGTCGCGATGACAGTCCTTGCCGCAAGGGGCATAGAAGATATGGATTTAATCGAAGACCAGGTTGAGCCTCTCATTGCAAGTCTTCTCGGCGGAAGTATAATGACACTCATTCCCGGGGCAGTTCCCATTACAAACCTCATCGTATCCTCTGTAATGGAAGGTTCGGTCAATGCCCTTCTGATATTAAGATGCGGATGTATCACCCAGAGGTACATGGCTTCCCTTTCAGTCCCGGATAAAAAGGCTCTCAGAAGAAGTGCTTCACTTGAGGCCGTAGGAAAGATCGGAATAATAATAAGAGAAAACACCATGCCAATTGTAAAATCCTTCGGGACAGCGGTAAAAAAGGCTGCGTCAGGCATGACACCCAAAATCAGAATAAAGAATCCCTGGGCAAGGGATGAACATGATCCTGTAACAGAATAACCATATTGTCTGTTAAGGAAAATAAACCCATCCTTTCAGGAACTTTATCCTGGCAAGGACGGGTTTACTTTCTTTTATTCAACTGTATTACTTATATTCATCTTTTCTTCTTTTATTCATGCTGCCGCTTCTTTTGTTCTTTCCTTCTGATATTTCTCTGTTCCTCATGAAAAAATATCGGCTAATACTTTTCCTTGATGGTTCCGTTTCTATAGGCTTCCATAAGCTGCACAAGGTCGTCTATCTGAGACTGCAGCTCCGCTCCTATATCAGTTTCCCTGACCCTCTGCCTGGATTTAGTCTTTTCCACAATGGTTATGGTCGAGAGTATATCCTTTTCCTGCTCAATTGCTATCTGTTTGGTTTCAAAGGGTTCATGGGAGGCAAGGTGCATTCCCTGGGAGTTGTATATGAGGGTATATCCTGCTATTCCGGTTTCCTTCTGGTATGCCCTTGCAAACCCTCCGTCTATTACAAATACCTTCCCGTCTGCCTTTACAGGAGATTCTCCCTTCTTGACCTTTACCGGGACGTGTCCGTTTATTATGTGTGCAGTTTCATATTCAAGGCCGAAGGAAGAAAAAATCGCCCTTATAACATCTTCCCGTTCCCTCAGTGTAAAATAGGGATTTTTTTCTTCATAGTGCGTTTCCTTGTCATCGACAAAATATCTCTCAAATGTTGTCATCCTGGTCTTTCCGAAAAGTGGTGACTTTTCGCCGCACCATAAATACCACATGATGTCGAGTCCCAGCTGCCTTTCTTCAGGATCATCACTTACGTAGGACAGTCTTGCAAGCTGCTCGAATTTTTCAAAGGCTTCCATTCCCTGATAGGACTTTCCGTCTATATTTACGGAGGTGAAGGACCCATCGCTTTCAAGTGGCATACATCCGTGGAATAAAAGGTTTCCGTTGAACACGAGGTACATGGCACCTTTTGTAAACATGAACCTTATGTGGGTGGAAAGTCTTTTGGAGTTCATGAAGGAAGAACGGAGTTTATTCATGCAGTATTCTTCTGCTTCGTTAAGTTTATAAGGATCCTTGGGATTTATCGTGGGGAAGAATGTATCGTTTAAAGGGTATTCCTTATCCCCCAGCATTATTGTTCCCTTTTCATAATCTATCTTATCAAGGAGGAGCCTTTCATCCATATGGAAGTCAGGATGGGATTTTATGAGGTTTCCTTCCACCTTGAACTGAAGGACAGCTATGGCCTTATGCATCTGTGCTATGAGTTCAGTTTCGCTCTCCCTTTTCTGTCCCGGGTTTTCTTCCTTGGGCATGAATTTTGCAAGGGGACTGTCAGAGTAATACTCCATGGCAAGCCTTGCAAGGGGCATCATGTTTATCCCGTAGCTGTCTTCAAGTGTATCGAGATTGTCGTACCTCGCCTGAATTCTCACGACATTGCATATGCAGGCATCAGAGCCTCCCGCAGCTCCCATCCAGAGTATATCGTGGTTTCCCCATGTTATATCCATGGAGTGGTAGTTCATGAGTGTATCCATTATGATGTCCGCTCCGGGTCCCCTGTCGTAAATGTCGCCCAGTATATGGAGCCTGTCCACTGCAAGCCTTTGGATAAGGTGGCTTATTGCCGCAATGAATGCCCTCGACCTGTCAAGTTCAATAATGGAATCTATTATTCCGTTGTAGTATTCAAATTTATTGAGCCTCGTCTCATTTTCGTGTATGAGTTCTTCGAGGATATAGGCAAAGTCAGGGGGAAGTGCCTTTCTTACCTTTGATCTTGTATATTTGGTGGAAACTATTTTGCAGACCTGTATGAGCCTGAATAGGGTAATCCTGTACCAGTCCCTCGATTTCTTGCCGTTCTTTTCTATTTCATCGAGCTTTTCCTCAGGGTAGTAAATAAGTGTCGCAAGGAGCTTCTTTTCGTCTTCCATAAGGGAAGTCCCGAATATGTCTTCAATCTTGGTTCTTATGACACCGGAGGCATTTCTTATGACGTGGCTGAAGGATTCATTTTCTCCGTGTATATCTGAAATATAGTGTTCGGTACCCTTGGGCAGGTTCATTATTGCAGATAAGTTTATTATTTCAGTGGATGCTGATGCGATATTCGGAAATTCCCCTGAGAGAAGCTTAAGGTAATCGTGATCCCGTTTTTTAAATACCCTTTTATTTTCGTGCTGTTCCATTTCGTCTCCTTTATCATATATACTGCTCTGCGGTGTGTATATCCAGATAAACCAGTGTTATTAGCCAATATCCAGTCCTCAAAAGCATCCTCTGTAGTCCTTGGGGAAACTTTTTCCGTCTGTTTTTTTAAGATCATTTGTTTACTGTGTTTATATGAATTATTATAGCGGTTAAAGTATAAAGAGTCTTGTCAATTAGGTGTATGAATGTATTTTTATACTGTTTTTCAAGGATATAAAAAACCCCGGGGAAAACCCCCGGAGTATTTCCTTATATTTTTTTAAAAAATGTCTCCTTGAAATCTTTTTTAGAAAAAATCCTTTATCCTGCACTCAAGTGCTTCAGAGAGCTTTTCAAGAGTCTTGAGAGATGGGTTGGTCCTTCCCACCTCTATGTCTGAAAGATAGCTGTTTGAAAGGCCGCAGATATCAGCAAGCTGTTTCTGCGTCAGCCTGTACTGTTTTCTTCTCTTCCTTATGTTCAGTCCTACTTGTTCCATAATCCCATCTTCTCCCTGATGTTTTTTCCGGATAAATTCGATATATCGGATTTTTGTTTACTTAATTATATAATAGCGAATTTTTAAAGTTAATTCCAATATTTTAAACAACGGATTACGTATTAAACCGGATTATGGGTTATAATATAATCATCATATACGTAATTTTAAACAAGGAAGGTGCAGGGCAATATGGATTTTATCGGAGGACTAAATGAAATCAAAGAAAGACGCGGCCTCCGTAACAAGGATATTGCAGAATTTTCTGGAGTCTCCCAGAGCCATATCTCTGATATTTTAAACAGAAAGACTTCACCTACACTGGAAACTTTTTTAAAAATTATGGGAGCCCTTGGTATCGAAATGGAACTGGTATCTGAGGATAAAAAAGAATATTTAACCGACAGGGAAAGAATACTGAAAGATTATACCTACGATATCAATTCATGGTCGGATCTGGATTTCGGGGAATTCAAAGAATACCTCATCAACAAGAGGAAGAATATGGATATCAAGAAAAAATATCAGGACAACAGGGAATAGAATCCAGACAATATGAGAAAAACCGTAATTCAAAAATCAGAGAAAAATCAAAATCAATAAACAAAACCAAATTAAAGACATTACTGAATTTAAAAACATAATCCAGAATTTAAAAGCAAAGTCATTATTAAAAAGCGAAGTCATATTAAAATTCAAAGTCATATTAAAAAACATAAAAGAATTAAAAAATGAGACGGCGGCAAAAATACAGAATACTGTAGTTTCTCCGCCGTCTCATTTTTATCAGGTTTT
>JBDHVQ010000048.1:0-11231 GCA_039809845.1 Clostridiaceae bacterium
CTATAATCAAATAAGTACACCCCTATTCTACCACCAGAATCCGGTATAATAGGGGTGTATTCTATTTATCGCTTACATTGATTTGGATGTATTTTTGGGTTCTTCCAAACTACAAAACCGGCTGAAAAAATCAGCCGGCAGTAATTTCCTTTATTAAGTTTTCAAGTGTTGCTTCTCTTCTGTCCTGTTTAAGTTCGCATTCCCATACGGTAATGACCTTCCAGCCAAGTTCTTTAAGTTTTTCTTCTTAACATTAACCTGCATGGTAATAAAGGAGTAACCATATTAAATATTCTCCAATTGGAGAAGGTGAATTACTTTTGAAAAAAATCCTTATGCCTAGGGTAATTATTGCGTTATTAGGAAACTTCCGTTTCTTTCCGTATGTATTATAATTATTGTCAAATTTATATAATAGGAAAAATGAGTTGCTATGATTTAAATCTTAGATAGGGTTTTTTGAACGTTTAGCAATTTTTTATATAAATTTATCATATAATCAATAGAGTTTTTAAAGTCAATATCCGTGATATTGTCAGTATTTCTATCCTCCGGATGATCTAGAGTATTTCTAATATACACACATAAAGTAAAGTCATTTTTATTATTTGATTTAAAATCATGCCGAGATTCTTTTATTGGAACATCATTTTGAATAGATAACCATTTATCCATTGCTGTTATAGATTTAAAATTTGTATCTTTTTCATCAAGATTAATACCAAACCGAAAAAAAACGGTTTTTATTTCTGTTATGCTATTATCTAAAAATATTTTTTGTAAGAGTTTATGTATATTTGAAAAAAGTTCTATATGGAACTCAACCGTGGTTATTCCAAATGCTAAGAAATTAACTTCACCCCAAGTTGGTTTTCCATCAAATAAACCCAAATCTAAATCTCTTAAAATATTTATTCTGTTATTTTCACGTGTAAATAATTTTATCGTATGTTTACTTCTATTATACTGTTTTAATAAATACGGCGAGTGAGTTGTAATAAAAACTTGAGATTTTTCGGATAATTGTTGCAAAGAATTTAAAAATCTATTTTGAGCTAAGGGATGTAAAAAGGTTTCGGGTTCATCTAGCATAAAGAAAAAAGGTTTTACATTATCTAACTTTTCGCGATTAATATTTGCATAAACTTGAATTAAGCTTAATGCTAAGGCTCTTTGCATCCCTGTTCCTTTTTCGCCTACTGCAGTTCTGATTCCATTATCTTCCAAATAAATTGTGCCATTTTTATAAAAAGTGTCTAATGTGGGTAATCCAAAATCAAATTCAACTTTAGTCTCACCATATTGATCCTTTAAAATGTTTTCTATTTTACATTGAACTTCATATAATTCAGAAGCCAAGCCTTCTTCTCCAAAAGCTTTTTGATGAGCTTGTTCTAAGCTTTTCCAAGATTCCTTTTCCTGGAAATCTCTTGTTATTTCTGATATCAATTTCCCTACAATTTTTGTTTTTGAGAAATCTTGATATTCACTATTTTCCAAATCTGAATAAACGTACTGAACATCTAATAATGCTGAAATTGTAGTATCGATACCCGAGGGATTTTCATATGTTTTTGTATTTGGATTAAATAAAGAGATATTTTTTATAGTATTTTTTTTTGATTTGCCTCGAGAATCGAACCATTCTGTTTCTCGGGAATCTCTTCTTAATATTAAGTAATTATTATCAATAACATAGTTTTTGTATTTAGTTAATGGGTCATGAGAAATAATCTCCATCAATAATTCACCAGTTAACTCAATTTCGACAGAAACTTCTTGATGACTATTTTTTTGACATATCCAACTTTCTTTATCTTTGCCCCCTATTAAAAACTCAATAGCTCGAAATATAGTCGTTTTTCCTGAATTATTATTACCAATAAGGAAATTGAGACCTTTATTAAAGTTTAAAGAAACTGTTCCTTCAAAACATTTGAAATTTTCCATTGTAATTTTTCTAATATACATTTTAAAAATCCTCATTTTTATATTATCGGCTAAATTTTTAGTTCTTTTAAGAAGAAGTAAACAAAATTATACAGTAATATCTTAAAACAAGAAGCTAATATTATTTGATTTTACAATAAGCTTTTAATAAAGAAAAACCATTACTTTTTTAAAAATTTAACTTTTTATAGAAATGGGAAGAAGTTTTATAAACATGTATGTAGTCATGTTTATAAAAAAAATACTCAGAATAAAAACTACAATAATAAGTGTCAAACAAAATTTTCCTGATTCAGATAACTATTGACAAAATTATACAAACAATAATATCTAAAGATTAGTTGTATTCATTATATAGCAATTCAATGTATTTTGACTATATTTTCATTTTTTCTTTTATATAAACTGAGGGTAACATTTTATTCCAACACTACAAAATTGGATGAAAAATCAGTTGGCAGTAATTTCTTTTATTAAGTTTTCCAGTGTTTTTTCTTTCCTGTCCTTTTTAAGCTCACATTCCCAGAGAGTAATAACTTTCCAGCCAAGTTCTTTAAGTTTTTCTTCATTATTCCTGTCTCTTAAGATATTTTTCGAAATCTTATCCACCCAGAATTCGGTATTGGTCTTTGGAACAACGAAATACCTGCATCCTTCATGGCCGTGCCAGAAACATCCGTTTATTAAGACTACTGTCTTATACTTTGGAAGAACTATATCAGGTTTACCTGGTAATCTCTTATCGTTCTTCCTGTATCTGAATCCTTTGCTGAAAAGGTACTTTCTTACGGTTTCCTCAGGTTTTGTGTTGGTAGCTTTAATTCGGGACATATTGTAGCTTCTGGTTTCCCTGGAATGTTTATCCATTACACAGCTTCAGGTTTTTTACTTCCCTTTTCCACCATTTCCCTGTAATTGCCGTTCTTTTCCATAAGTTCTTCATGGTTACCCTGTTCAATAATCTTTCCGTGTTCCAGGACAATGATATTATCTGCATTTTTGATGGTTGAAAGTCTGTGGGCGATTATGATTGTAGTCCTGTCCTTTGAAGCTTCTTCGACTGCCTTCTGTATGAGGATTTCCGTTTCTGTATCAATATTGGCGGTTGCTTCATCGAGGACAAATATGGAAGGTTCGTGGGCAAGTGCCCTTGCAAATGAGAGGAGCTGTCTTTCTCCCATGGAGAATGTTGATCCTCTTTCCATTACAGGTTCCATGATTCCCTCTTTGTATTCAGAAATCATTTCATCTGCATGGGATGCTTTGACTGCATTTATAATGACACCTTCGGGTATATTGTCATTGAGTGTGATATTTTCCTTTATATTGCCCGAGAAGAGGAATACATCCTGGAGTACCACACCGACCGCACGCCTTAAGCTCTTGCGGCTTATATCATCTATATTTATACCGTCGATGAGGATTTCTCCCTTATTGATTTTATAGAATCCTGATATGAGGGATATTATGGTCGTTTTTCCTGAACCAGTCTCTCCTACTATTGCGCAGGTATCTCCGGGTTCTATGGTAAAGGACACGTCTTTTAAAACATAGTTATCTTCGTCGTAGGCAAACCAGACATTCCTGAATTCTATTTTTCCCTTGATATCCTTTAGTACTATACCTTCATCAAGGTCTTCTGCAGTGTGCTTTTCATCAGTTATTTCCCAGATTCTCTGGGCTGATACCACTGCTGATTCAATGGATGTGAATGACTCGGCAAGGTCAGTAACAGGCATGAAGAACTGCCTTATATAAAGTGAGAGGGCTATGATATCACCTATTTCCACAGTGCCATCCTGCATGAGTCTCATTCCGAACCAGAGTACAATTCCTATGGCTGCTGATTCAAATATGTTTGATGATGGCCCTGACAGTGAATGCATCTTCATCTGTACCAGAGATTTATCGAAGTAGCTCTGGGTAAGATCCCTGAATTCTTTAAGTTTTTCCTTCTGTCCGTTGAATATCTGGACTATCTTCATACCTGAAATGTTTTCAGCTATGGCCCCGTTAAGCCGGCTGGTTATCTGCTTTAAGATTATCCAGTTGTCGTGTATCTTCTTTCTTATGTAGAAGATAAGTGCAAACATGAACGGCATTACGACAAATGAATAAAGTGTCAGTTTTACATTGATGCTGAACATGGACCAGATTATGGCAATGAGGAGCACAGCATCTTTAAGTAAAGAGACGAGGATGTCTGTAAAAAGTTCAGATACAGCTTCAACGTCATTTGTGGTTCTTGTAATAAGTCTTCCCGCAGATGTCCTGTCGAGGTATGAAAGGGGAAGGAGCTGAATGGTTTTGAATATGTCTTCCCTTAATGTCCTTGTGATACTCTGTCCTATCTTTGTTATAAGGTATATCTGAAGGTAGAAGAACACCATTCCGATGGCAGTTACCGCCATGTAACCTATGCTTACCGCAGTCAGTGAAATTCCCTTGTTTACAAAAGTACCTTCAGTTATGTAGTTGTCTGTTATTATCTTTATGAATCTCGGTTTTAAAACGGTTGTTATGTTGTAGATGACAATGCACAGAGCTGTAAGAAGAGCCTGCGGTATGTAAGGCTTAAGGTATCCGAGAAGCCTTGCAACTGGATTATACTGCTTCCGTGACTGTATCTTCGAACTGGGAACTGTAGATTCCACTGTACATGCCTCCCTTCTCAAGAAGCTCCTTATGACTGCCTCTTTCCATTATCTTTCCGTCGTCTAAGACAATTATTTCATCGCAACCCATCACAGCTGAAATCCTGTGGGCGATTATTATCGTCGACTTGTCTTTTCTTATTTCCTTTAATCTTTTGAGTATCTTTGATTCAGTGACTGTATCGACCGCACTTAGGGCGTCATCGAGGATCAGTATTTTCGGATTTCTTATAAGTGCCCTTGCTATGGATATCCTCTGCTTCTGTCCTCCGGATAAATTGACACCCCTGTCGCCAAGGATCGTTTCAAACCCCTTGTCAAGGCCGGTTATGGAGTCATAGATCTGTGCATCCTTTGCAGCATTATGTACATCCTCCTCAGAATAGATGTCCTTGAAGAACTTGATATTCTCGGAAATAGTATCGTGGAAGAGGAAGTTATCCTGGGGAACATATCCAATATTGTCCCTTAAAAGAGCCAAAGTATAGTCATTGATATCCTTGTCGTCTATGAAAATCTTACCGTCCTGGACGTTGTATGTCTTCAGAAGAAGACTTACAAGAGTCGTCTTTCCTGAACCCGTGGCTCCTATTATACCCAGTGACTTCCCGTTGGGAAGGTGGAGTGTTATGTCCTTCAATACTTCCCTGTCAGTTCCGGGATATGTAAAGTCAAGATCGTCAATATCGACCTTTCCGGTTTTAAATTCAGTCGCTTTTCCAGTACCGTCAGTTATTTCATGGGGATATTCAAGGATCTCATCGATTCTTCCAAGGGATGCCATACCCCTCTGCATGATGTTTATTATCCTTCCTATGGAGGTTATGGGCATCATCATCATATTGAGGTAGTTGATACCTGCGACAAAATCACCCACTGTTATCTCGCCTCTTATGGCCATGGGACCGCACACCAGGAAAAAAATACCGAAGGTAACTGCAAACCCAGTCTGAATCACCGGATTTAAAAGCCCGGACACCTTAACCATGCTGATATTCTTGTCGGCCATATCACGGCTTAAAACTTCAAATTTATCAACTTCAGTCTCTTCCTGAACGTAGGCTTTTATAACCCTTATTCCGTTTATATTTTCATTTACCCTGTCGGATATTGTACCGAAGGCTTCCTGTACCCTCCGGAACCTTTCCCTTATGGCAGTTCCCATCTTAAGCATCGCTATGACAACTATCGGTATAGGGATTAATACCTGAAGTCCCCTTGCAAGACCGATCTTTTCAATAAGTCCTGAAATTGATATCCCGATGATTGCAACACCGTTGATTGACATTATAAGAGCAGGACCAAAGGTCATCCTCACGGCATTGACGTCGTTGATACCGTAGGCTATAAGGTCACCCGTCTTTCTCTTGTTGTAGAAGGACTGGGACAGAGCCTGAAAATTTGTGAATACAAGTTCCCTCAGTTCCTTTTCCATGTAACGCGAGTTTCCTATTACAAGATACCGCCAGTAATAAGACCCGATAAAGGAAATGACGGAAATCAGAATGATAAGCAGTATGTACTGCCTTAAACCCTGCCATGTAAATCCCGAAGAAACCATAAGGTCCGTGGCTTTTCCGAGATAATCAGGATAAAGAAGTCTCACCCTCGTGGTGATGAGCATTAAAATAACGCCGGCAGAGTAGCTTATCCAGTGTTTTCTCATGAATTTCTTTATAAAATCTAAACCCATATTTTCCCCCTTTATGTCACGTAACAATAATTATACCTTTTAAATAACTAGACAATGATGAATTAAGTTCCCCATTTAATACAGATTTATAAAAGAAAATACAGAATATACCTAAAACTTAAGGATATTCTGTATAAAGATAACAAGGGGATATATTAAAGGAGGAAGAAATACCCCCGGAACATAGTTCATGAGCCTTAACTTTGTGACCCCGATAATATTGAGTCCCAATCCTATGAGAAGGACAGAACCCAGTGCACCCATTTCAAGGATAATCCCTGAAGTAAGATAGGATGAAAGAAGTGAGGACAAAATGGTAATGCTCCCCTGATATATAAGTACACTTACAGAAGATAAAGCGATTCCCCAGCCCATTGTGGAAGACAGAACCACAGCTGCAGTAAAGTCCAGGGCGGATTTTGTAAAGAGCATCGAAGGGTCCCCGTTAAGACCAGCATTTAATGAACCCACGACCCCCATTGCACCCGTTACAAACAAAAGAGTGCCGCTTATAAATGCCGCTGAAAGGGATTTTTCCAGAACCGGTCCGGGATCACTGTGTGCAGTTTCCTTCTGAGGAGAACTCCCCTTGTTTTTCCCAAGGATTTTTTCACTTAAGATACTCAGTCTTTCCTCGATCATCAGACCTTCACCGATAATGATTCCAAATGCAAGGGAAAAAATCATGACAAATGCATTCTCCGATTTAAGCCCCCCGGAAATACCGATCAGCATTATTATTAGACCAAACCCCCGGAATATTGAATCCGAAATCCTTTCAGGAATCCTTTTTCCTGCAACTGAACCGATTAACGAACCAAGAATCACACACAGCGTATTGACCAGTGTCCCAATCATATCTTAACTCCCCATAAAAACCTGAACCTTTTATTGATATAGAAGATTATAGCAGTAAATGATTTCATTAAGTACATCATTAATATTTAACAGCGGATCATTAATATTTAACAGAGCATCATTTTTATCTACTTCAGTTATATTATGCCATTAATATTTTCCCTGGAGCAACACTAAGAACCATGCGAGACCTGAATGATTCAGAAGAAAGGAAATGTTTCAGCCAAAGTTTCTTGCAATTTATGAGATAATATAAAAAAATCAGAGACATTAAAGACATGGCTGCTGAAAAAGATATTTACAAAAAACTGAATGTGAGACTGACTTTATTTATGTCTTACCGGAGAAGATAAACTGAAATGATTAAAGAAAAACCTGATATAAGAAAAAAGATAACTTCTGAAGAAAAACCTGAGAAACTGAGTAAGCTGCCTGAATCGCCGGAATCATACGAGCTGGAATCATACGATAAGAAGGAAAGTGAAAAAACATTCAGCATAATTGTAACCCCAGAGCATTTTATGCTCGACAATACTGATTCCCCTGGAGGTATTTACGGTTTCTACGAGAAGAAATTCCTTCAGGATAAATTCATGTTCCTTTACAGAGCTGCGTGGGATCTTACTGAAAACAAAAATAAATCCCTGAGTTTTCTAAAGGACCTATCTGAATTTTTCCACAGGGAAATATCCTCCACAGATGATATTGAAATGCTTAAAGAAAAATCTCTTCTGAATCCTGATATGGAGAGAAAAGAAGAATTTTTCGGGAAAGTTCCCAACCTTCCCGGCTCCTACAACATTACAGATGAATGGATCGATAACATGTGCGAAAAATTCATGTCCATATTCAGGGATGAAATTTCATCCTTTGACGGTAGTGTCTCAAGATATTATGAAACAAGGCTTCAGGATCTTAATATCCCTGAGAAGATATTTTTCAATCTCGTGGAAGCAAAGGATGAAGAATTCCCCTTTGCATTCATGGTTACTTATTCCGAGGAAAATAACGGTGTCATCGAACACAGACCATTGAAATCCGCAATGGAAAAATACAGGGACGACCCTAAAAAAATTGTGTCTCTCATTGCACCCATAATGAAGATTGAAAAGGAATCAGATATAATCCATTCTCTTTTAGAGTCCGGTGAACTTTTTTATCCCGTGGGTGTGAGTGAAGATGAGGCCTTTGAATTTTTAAAATCCATTCCCCTTTATACATCCCACGGAATAAAGTGCAGGGTTCCAAACTGGTGGAAGACAAAGAGCCGGAATTTTTCCATGACACTCAGATTCGGTGAAAACAAAGCCCCTCTTTCACTCGATGTGATATTATCGGTAATTCCTGAAATCACCATGGAAAATATTAAGTACACACCAGAGGAATTAAAAAGCTATCTCGAACTTTCTGAAGGACTCCATTTCATCAAAAACAAGTGGGTTGAAATAAACCATAAAAAAATAGAAGAACTCCTTACAAGATATGAATCGGCAAAGGAAGGATTCGATGGCTCCGCCGGATCAGCACTTGAAATTATAAGAAAACCTGAAAAAAACGGATTTTCTTCAAAGGAGCAGAAGGAATTTCTTAAAGCCTTTTCAGATGCACTAAGAAATGCATCCTCCCGGGAGAAAAGCCCGGTGCCTCAGACTTTCAAAGGTCTCCTGAGACCATATCAGAAAGAGGGATATCACTGGTTAAAGACGATGAACGACTTAAAGCTCGGTGTATGCCTTGCAGATGACATGGGCCTTGGTAAGACAGTCCAGGTTCTGGCTTACCTTGAAAAAATCAGAAAGGAAGGAGCCGGAAGGTGCCTACTGGTCGTTCCCGCATCCCTGATCGGCAACTGGATAAAGGAAAAGGAGAAATTCACACCGGATATGCCACTTTCTTTATTCCACGGTCCTCAGAAAGAAATGGGAGAGTTCCTGACTGTTACTACATACGGAACTTTAAGAAGAAAGAGCAGACTGAACGAAGAAAACTGGGATACCATAATACTCGATGAAGCCCAGACCATAAAAAACGCAGCTTCAGCGCAGAGCAAAACAATCCATGCATTAAATGGAAAAATGAAAATAGCCATGACCGGAACACCCATAGAGAATAATCTGGGTGATTTATATTCCATAATGAGTTTCATCATGCCGGGACTTTTAGGTTCCAGTACTGAATTCAAGAAATTCGTGAAGTACATGGAAAATGATGAAGAAACAGGTTACGAAAAATTAAGACTTATGGTACAGCCATTTCTCATGAGACGTCTTAAGACAGATAAGAATATAATAAAAGACCTTCCTGAAAAGATTGAAACCATGGAATACCTGACAGTTACTCAGAAACAGGCAGTACTCTACAGAAAAGTTACATCTGATCTTGAAAAGAAACTGAATGAAAAAGATGGAATAGCAAGGAAAGGGCTTGTCCTGTCCACCCTCTCATCACTAAAGCAGATACTGAACCATCCGTCTCAGTACAGCGGTGACAATGCATTTACACCCTCGGATTCTTCAAAATTCACAAGACTTAAGGAAATCGCTGAAAACATATATGAAAAAAGGGAAAGACTCCTTGTATTTACCCAGTACAGGGAAATGTGCGGTCCCATCGCAGACTTTTTAAAAACAATTTTCAAAAGTGAAGGCCTGGTGATCCACGGCGGAGTAACTCCTGCAAAGAGAACAAAAATAGTAGAAAGATTCTCGCAGGACGATGAATATGTGCCATTCATGGTATTGTCACTTAAAGCGGGAGGTGTAGGATTAAACCTAACTTCAGCCAATCATGTAGTCCATTTTGACAGATGGTGGAATCCCGCCGCAGAAAACCAGGCTACGGACAGGGCATTCAGAATAGGACAGAAAAAGAATGTACAGGTATATAAATTTGTAACCCAGGGTACAATAGAAGAAAAAATTGATAAACTGATTTCGGGCAAGACAGAACTTTCAGAGAGTATAGTTACAGAAAACAAGGCACCTGCACTTACTGAATTAAAAGACGACAGACTGCTCGAAATATTCAGACTCGACACTTAGAGGAAGAAACAATGAGTAAATACATAGAATATAAAAAACCCACATCATGGTGGGCAAAGTCATGGAACAAAAACCTTGAATCCTATTCAGACTATTCCAACAGACTACCCAGAGCCAGAAGTTATTTTAAAAAAGGTTCAGTCCTTGAAGTAAATATAGAATCAGGATTTATAGGCGCAAGGGTTCAGGGAAGCCGCAGGAGTCCCTATATTGTAAATATAGAAATAGATGAGATAAGTGAGAAAAAGCAGAATGAATTATCCTCCGAATTAAACGGAGAAATCGAAAGTCTTGAAGCACTGATTTCAGGAACATTCCCCGAATCCATGAAAAACCTCTTTGAAGAGAGAGAAACAGGCCTCTTCCCTTCACCCAGGGAAATAAGATTCGGATGTTCCTGTCCCGACTGGGCAAGTATGTGCAAACATGTTGGAGCAGTATTATATGCCATAGGTACAATGTTTGACGACGACCCTACCCTCTTTTTCACCTTAAGAGGAATAGATACCAATAAATTCCTGAAAAAATCAACAGATGCCAAGATAGAAGAACTCCTTAAGACCACAAAAAAGAGAACAAAGAGATACCTCGATGATGACAAAGTTAAGAAGCTTTTCAGCTGAAAACAAAAATTTTAAAGTTCCCTTCCGTCAGTCATCAGGCAGCCAATTTTTTAAAAAAATGAAAATTACGGAGCACGATACATAAAACCCATTTTGTATCATGCTCCGTTTTTAAAAAGAATAATTATGTATACAATTGTGTAACACATATTTTTACTCTGACTTTTTCAAGAATACCCGGGTTTTCATGTTTTAAGTTTTAGATTTCCATCTTGAAGGGGACCTTAAGCCATAATATCTGTTTATTTATTTTTGATATTTTTTTTGAGATTGACTGCTTTTTTTCGTCTCTCTACAAAGCTTTCCGTATTTTTTTCTACTATTCTACGGTTGATAGCTTCATCCAATATATCAATTTCATTTTCGTAATCTTTAATCTTTCTGAATGCCATTGCATAAGACCAATATAATG
>JBDHVQ010000049.1:0-11144 GCA_039809845.1 Clostridiaceae bacterium
AAGATTTTATAAAGGGTAATCCCTCTTAAGGGACAGCCCTTTATTTTCCTTTCCCTTCAAATTCATAACCATTTAATTTCTCTGATGTAGTCTTACAGTAAGAAATCTTGTTTTGAAAAAGAATTAAAAGAAGAAAGCTTTTAGAATCTATCATTTTTAAGATTTATCAAGGGAGGAATAAATGAAAAAGAAAATTGCAGCAATAATACTGGGAGCACTTATAGTTCCCATGAATATAACAGGCGGAACGGTTGTAAGGGCATCTTCGGAAGTTACCACGGCAGTATCTTCGGCAAGTGAAAATGAAGCATATGGAATTCTTAAGGAAGTCCGTGAAAACATGCTTAAACTTGAAAACTACAGAATAAAAATTACCTCTGAAACTGAAATAAGAGGCAATAAAACTACAGTCAATGCAGAAGGCACAGTGGATCCTAAGAACAACAGCTACCATATGACCATCGGCTCAGAAGAAATGTCAGCCGAGACATATATGGCGGATGGATATAGGTTTGTAAAGGAAGAGATGAATGCTGACTGGGTAAAGACCATGGAAATGGGAGAACTGACTGCTGCGGAAGAAAGTCTTATCCCGGAAGAGACAGCAGCATTTCTGGATGTCCAGAAAAACGAAGATGGTTCCTTTATATTAAAAACAGAAAAACCTGTTTCCTTAAAAGAACTTACAGTACCATCGGGCCAATCCAATATGGTTTTGCCTCTGATGACGGGAATGGAAGGGACTATGACAATTGAAATAGAAATAACACCGGATAAACTGATAAAATCAGTTACAACTGTCACTGAATCAGAAATGATGGGTGAATCCATGAAGATGGTTACAAAGGCTGAATCGAGTGAATTCAATACTGCAGGAAAAGTTGAACTTCCTGAAGAAGTCAAAAATGCACCGGAAAGTGAAGAAAAAGGACAGTATACAGAAGGGGAAGTTACTAATACTTCCACACCACAGTAAATTTATAAAAATCCCTGCGATCTGCGATTAAAAAAAAGCCGGAAATATCAGAGACGAAAAGAAATACCGGAAATACCGGTTAAAAGCTGAAGACTGCGATGAAAGGACTATGAGTCAGAAATAGCCGCCAAAGCCAAAGAAGGCATAAAAGACTGTAAAAAATCCTTAAAGCAGAAAAATCCTGTAAAACAGGAAAAATAAAAAAGGTTGCTTTTTAAACAAAAAAGTAATTAAGTGGAGGAATAGAATTGAGTGATGTTATAAAATTTGAAGATATCAAAAATAAGGCCAGGGATAAGGATGTCAACCAGTTTGAAGATTATATATTCAAAAAATACTACGAAGTGGCTGAAGGTAAGATGTCCATGGCAGACCTTAACAGGGATATAATGCAGTATATGTCTGAACATGATATTTCACAGGAAAAATTCAGCGAAATACAGATTAAGCTCATGGAAAGATACGGCTACGATGCTGAGGAATTCAAAAAGCTCATACCTGAAATCAAGGACTCACCGCTTAATGTGGGCATGACCTTAAAGGCTAAATACGGGAATTCTCTGGAGATAGTAAGTGTTTTAAGAAAGACTATAAAAAATGAAAAGAACGACCTCATACTATACTGCGAGGGAGACGATGTTACCATACTCTCAGAGAAGGAAGTTGACCTTGAAGACAATGAACTCCATGATTTTCTGGTGTCCTACAGAAGGCAGCATGGGGAAGAACAGCTCAGGATAAAAATGGGCGACTCCTTATCGGAATTCATCTATTAAAAAAATGAAATCAATATAATGAAATCAATATTTTGTAAAAATATATGGCCGGAATATTGTAAAGACATATGGTCAGAATAATAACTGATAAAAGAGCTGCAGAAGAAAAATCTTCCGCAGCTCTTTTATCAGTATTTTACCCTGAATCTGGTTTCTTCACTGTCCCTTGGCATTTCCTTTTTATCGATGCTGTCGATCCTTGCAAAAATCAGCCCATGGGGCAGGAATTTTAAAAAGTCACTTATCTGTTTTTCATTACCCTGTATTTCTATATGGACATTTCCGTCCTCCATATTTCTTACAATACCTGTCACCTGTGCTTTTGCAGCAGTTCTGCTGACATGGTATCTGAAACCGACCCCCTGCACATTTCCCTTTACGGTAAGAGACAGGCGTTTCATTTACATCACTTCCTCGCCGTTATTATGACCTTAATATTACTTTTTCTTTCCTCCGGGAATCCTTGAAAAGACATAGGGTTTTCTTTTCCTGCCGGACTGGGGAGGGGTTTTATCGGGAATTCCCTCTGTTTCAATGACACTGTAGTCATCAGGAACTGTTTCTTCCGGCGCATATATCTTTATGTCTTCAGAACCGAATATCTTGATGTCTTCTTCTGTATCACTGCTTTCATCCATTTCGGGAAGATATACATAGAAATCATCCTCTTCATCTTCAGAAACTTCTGAATCCAGATCCTCCGAAGAGACTCCCGCCTTTTTTTCCTTGTAGAGCTTTTCGTCATCTTCCCAGAGGTTCATGGACATGGTCATATCTTTAAGACCTGATTTATTTTCAGGGAAGCTTTCAGGGAATACGGGTTCAAGCGTGGATTTTTTTGCAAGAGGATTCCAAGTTATATCCGTATAATAGCCATTGAGTCTTAAGTAGTCGAGGTAGACTGCTGCGACGGTTTTGGCTCCGTAAAGATGATCATTTTCCTCTATTTCGAGTTTTAAATAGTCACTTAAGTCTTCCGTGCCGTATTCATCGAGTCCGGGGTATATCATCTTTGCTATTCCCACTGCATCCACAGCATCCATGAGCATCATGGAATTTAAGTTTTCTCTTAAATAGGTTGCTGCATATTCCTTGTTGTCACAAATTACAGGGAAATCCCTTGTGTATGTCCTTAAAAATCTGTAGGCATCTTCAAAATAAAGAAGTTTTCTCCTCTTTCTTTCACCTGATTTCTTGATCGGAAGAAAGAGTCCGTCTGTAAGATAACCGTTTTCATATCTTACAGCCTGGATTGAAATAATTTCGTCGTTGTATGGGTCGTCGCCTTCCCTGTCAAAGTATACGGCTATGAATCTCGGATAAAGGGGATACCGTAAACTTAAGGATTCCGGTTTACCCTTGGGGTTAAAGAGCGGCTTTTCAAGAATCATGGATCTGTATGACCCTCTGTCCCTTGAAAGGAACACTCTTAAAAGATTGAAGAATATCACGATTACCAGCGTTACCAGAAGGAGCTGGAAAGTCATTGCGGCAAGTTCGCTCCTGGTGTCCATCATTATGTTGAAAAAAATTACAAGGGCAATAAAAAGTACAGCTAGTACGAAACTGTAGGTACGTGCAAAAAATTTCTCGAGCATACAATTGTTCCTCCGGTTATAGGTTTATTATAACAAAAAAACCATTGCTGGCATTAAAATAAGATAAATATAGGAATACACTGAGGTTTTCATTCTGTCTTTATCCCTGTGTATTATAATATCCTTTCGTGAATAAACTTAAGGGAAAGTATATTTTGTTGTAAAATGAATGAAGATGTGAATTCAGGTGATTTTCAATATGTTGTTTAATTCACTGTTCAATATGAATTCACAGGAGTAATTCACAGGAGTAATTCTTAAGCATAATTCTGAAGAGAAGTTCTCAATAGTAATTCTTAAGATAATTTATAAAAAAATGACATCGAAGATAAATATATGGAAGATATGGAAGATATAAATGAAATGAGAAGGTATAAATGAAATGTTCAGTAATTTAAGAAGATATTTAAACAGGTTCACGGCATTGTCCCTTGTCCTCATGCTGGTGGCGGGTCTTATTATCCAGAGACTCTATGTTCTTCAGATAACCGGCGGGGAAAAGGCTAAATCCAAAGCTGATTCATCCTCGGTGAGGGATCTTAAGGAGCCTGCCCCAAGGGGTGAGATTTTAGACAGGAACGGGAAGACTCTGGCCTCTTCCGTCGCATCCTACGATCTTATGTTCAATGAGACTGAGGAATCTGCCGATAAGTTTTTTCCTGTAATGGCTGAAATTCTCTCCCTTCTTGAAGCGACGGGAGAAACTTTCAACGACAGGTTTGCCCTTAAACTTTCCGGTGACAATAAATTTTATTTTGATTTCAGGTCTGACAATCCTGAGGTTATAAGAATAAGGGAATTAAGGTGGAAAAAGGACAGGGGAATGGATGATTACCTCGTAAGAGGAGAATTCGGAAAATCCATAGGGAAAAAGACACTGCAGGAACTTACAGATGAAGAGAAGGCAAAACTTGATGAAGTACTTTTGTCCGTCACTCCCGAATCTACATTCGCATACCTTTTCCGGCACTACGACATGACTGACATCATGTCCCTTTCCCGCGACGATGAAAATACACTTCTTTCAAAACCCGATGCTGAAATGATGGGGGAAGTCTTAAGTGTTTATTCCCCTGATCTTTTAAGGAAATTCATGGTGGTCAAGGATGATTCTGCCATGAAGATGTACCAGACTGACAAATCAGTAAAAATCGCATCAAATATTTCACGTGAATCAGCGTTCATATTCATGCAGAAGAGCAATACCCTCCCCGGTTTAAGTGTCCAGTTAAATCCTGTCAGAATATACCCATACGGAAGTCTTGCTTCCCATGTGCTCGGGTATATTTCTCCGATAAATGAATTTGAGGCTGAAGGATTTGAAGCCAAAGGATACGATGTGAGTTCCGACCTTGTGGGAACCTACGGATTAGAATCTGCATTTGAAAATGAATTAAAAGGCAACAAGACCATTTCCACCGTGAAGGTGGACAGGCAGGGAAGGATCATTCAGGAACTCTTCCGCCTTGAAGGATATCCCGGAAACACCATAAAGACGACCATTGACAGGGATCTTCAGTATACCGCTGAAAAAGCTCTGGAATCAGTACTCACTGACCTTCAGACGGTAAATTCTGACCACGGGCAGGGAAGGTCCAGTAAGAACGCAACAAGGGGAGCTGTGGTGGTGATAGATATTAAGACAGGAAAGATACTCGCCCTTGCATCCTCCCCTGATTTTGACCCCAATGTATTTGTGCTTCCGGGTAAACTTACGGATGAATTATACACTGAGTATTTTAATCCTGATTATGAGAAATTCGCATCAGAACTTATTCCACGCCTCGGTATAATGGGAAAGACTTCGGATGATCTTTTCCCTAAGGATTCAAACGGACAAAGATACGACTACTACGACCTTTACCCAAAACCCTTCTTTAATTACGCAACACAGGGCTTATCGCCGGTGGGGTCAATATTCAAGCCCTTTACCGCCATAGCAGGACTTGAAGAGGGTGTCATAGACAAAAACACCATCATACAGGACAGGGGAGTATTCGAAAAGGAAGAACTTGGGGATTATAAGGCAGAAAACAACGACCAGGCAGTATTCGGCGACATAGGGCTTACATATGCACTCATGGTATCTTCAAACTACTTCTTCCTTGAAACCGGATGGAGACTCTACCAGAAGCTCGGACCTGATGCCCTTGCCGACTGGTCATGGAAACTCGGCATGGGTCATAACCCTGAAGAAGGAGTCCATTCCACAACGGGGATAGAAATAGATGAAAATGTCTACGGAAATGTGTTCAGCTTTGAATCGAGAAAAAGATACCTCGCAGACTACAGCTACTACTTCGTAAATGAGATTGTTTCAGGTGGAAGTGCAAGAAACGGTGAATCATTCAAACCCCTCGAGATTTCAGTAAAGGATTCTGATTCAGAAAAGATCAAGAAGATTAAGGAAGAACTTAAGACAAATCTCAGCAGTTTCTTCCTGTCCCTCGAAAAGAACAATATTGATCCCTCAGCTCTTTATGGACAGCTCACACAGATCATAGATACATCCCTTTCAGCAGTGATATCTGATATGCCTGAAGATGTGAGGAAAAATTACGAAACTTCATCATATTATTCGTCAGAAGCTGCCCAGATACTCGTGTACGACAGAATAAGCGAAATGATGACTCCGGTCAATGTTTTAAACACCGCCATAGGGCAGGGGGATTCAGAACTTACAATCCTTCAGATTGCAAATGCATGTGCGACTCTCATAAACGGAGGGACCAGGTATAAAACGACACTTCTTGAAAGTATTACTGACCCTGACGGGAATACAGTGAGAAAATCACCGCCTGAGGTTCTTGAAAAGATAGATCTTAACCCTGACAATGTGAAGACGGTGATGGAAGGAATGTATAAGGTCAACAATTCTCCTGAAGGAGCGGGATATAAGTATTTCCACGACCCGGACAATGAATTCCCCATAGAGACAGGGGGGAAGACAGGAACAGCTGAATACAGGTCCTACCAGAACAACGGCGATTATGTCGGAAGGCACCAGTACGGAACATACATATCATTCGCACCCTATGAAAATCCTGAGATAGCAGTTGCATCGATTGTATACGACTCGGTACACGGTTCATATATAATAGACATTTCAAAGGCCATATACGAAGAGTACTTTGAAGAAAAGCTGAAGAAGGATTACCCGGAATACAAGAGGGTATACGACTTCATGCCAAGACCTGTAATGAAGGTAGAGCCCAGTTTATTAAGACTCAACACCAGGGACCCACTTTATACCGCACCTTTAAACGAAAACTACGTACCGGGGATGAAGCTTCCTCCGTCATATGCACCTGAAGACACCGGCAGAAAGGAAGATGAAACTGAAAACAACGGAAATGGTGAAAATGGTGAAAACGGCGGAAACGATGAAAATACCGGCCAGTAAACCGGTCTGTAAGATAATCAGTAAATAAAGAATTTCAGACACTGGGAAAGAAGTATATTAATTATCCATTCAAACTGTTATCATCATAAAAGATAACCGTTATCAAAATACGGATAACTGACCATAATGAAAGGATTTAAAATCAAATGAAGGAATTAAGACTTAAACTGAGAGACTATATCCTTATAGGCGCAGTACTCTTTTTCTGTATCCTTCCGACACTCTGGCTGCGCTATGTGGATGTAAGCGGAAAGGAAGTCGTTTATCTTTCCATACAGGTACAGGGAAAGGAAGTTCAGAAAGTACCGCTGTCAGATAAAATGGAGACCATGGTAATACCCCTTGAACAGAACGGCAAGGTAAAAAACGTGGTCCAGATAAAGGACGGATTTGTGGATATGCTCGAGGCAGACTGCCCCGATCAGCTCTGTGTCGTCCACAAGCCCATAAGTGAACCGGGGGAGAGTATTGTCTGTCTTCCCAATAAGGTGGTACTTGAAATAATAGGACGGGACGGAAATAAATCGACGGAAGGAGATATGAACACCTACTGATGGAAAAGAAAAAACATAGAAACCTCAACAGCCTGTCAGGGGGGAAGTATTTTTCAGTGCAGAGGATGATGTACATTTCGGTCCTTGTGGCACAGGCCCTCGTGATGTTCTGGCTTGAATCGCAGCTTCCGAGCATCACACTCCCTGGTGCAAAGCTCGGACTTGCAAATATTTTCACCCTTGTAGCAATTTACACCCTCGATCCCATAAGCAGTTTTATCGTGGTATTTATAAGGGTACTTTTATCAACTTTAATAGCAAAATCTGCCGCTGCACTTTTATACAGCATGACCGGTGCACTCTTAAGCTATGTGGTGATGTTCCTCATCAAAAACCTCGGCAGGGATACCTTTTCGATGATTTCAGTAAGTATAGCAGGAGCTGCATTCCATAACTTCGGGCAGGTCATGATGGCATCACTGGTTCTCCATAATGCGAGGGTCATGTACTATCTTCCGCCCCTTGCACTCATTGCAGTACCCACAGGATTGTTCGTGGGACTTACAGGAAACTTCATGATCAACCACATAAAAAAACTTGGGATTTACAGATCCATCGTAAACACCGGGGGTCTTAAAAATGGTGACTGAAGCATTTGCAAAGATCAATATAACACTCGATGTTACAGGTAAAAGAGAAGACGGCTACCACCTTCTTGAAATGATAATGCAGTCAGTTGATATAAGGGACGTGATACATATAGAAAAGCACCCTGAGATAGTCCTTACAACAGACAGGTACTACATACCTACTGACAGGAGAAACACAGTGTACAGAGCATGTGAATTATTCTCTGATGCTTCAGGGATAAAGGGCGGTGCAAAGATCCACATAGTAAAAAAGATTCCTGTAGCCGCCGGTATGGCAGGGGGAAGTTCTGATGCAGGGGCAGTCCTTAAGGCCCTTAATACCCTATACGGCAATCCCTTTACTGAAGAGGAACTTCTGGAACTTGGGTTAAAACTCGGTGCAGATGTTCCATTTACCATGAAGGGCGGTACATATCTTTGTACAGGGGTCGGGGAAATAATGGAAAAACTTCCGGATTTTTCAGGATATACGGTGGTCACTGCAAAGCCATCCTTCGGTGTTTCCACGAGGGAAGTCTTTTCAAGATACAGCACTGAGAGAGTATTCCGCCATCCCGATACCAGAAAGGTCATTGAATACATGGAAGAAGGAAATCTTAAAGGGGTTTCAGAAAACATGAAGAACCTCCTTGAAAATGTAACCATACCTTCCCACCCCATAATTAAGACGATAAAGAACACAATGGTTAAAAAAGGAGCCCTCGGAAGCCTGATGACAGGCTCAGGCCCTTCAGTATTCGGATTTTTCGACGACGATGTCAAAGCTTTAGAAGCATACAGTTATTTTAAAAATCTTTATCCTGAAGTTTTTCTTACAAAAACAGTAAACCCTGAAAGGGAAGGAAGATAATCCTTTCCCCTTCAGGGTCCTTTTTTTATTCGGTTTTTTCACCAGCATGTTTTTTTATCTTGATTTTCCTGTGGCTTTTATTCCTGTTTTTATCATGAACTTTGCCTTCAGCAATGGCTTTTTTACTTTCCTTTTCAGTTTTTCGGGACTCCTGTCCTGGATTTTCTTCATTTAAGGAATTCCTGTCATTATCTGGATTGCCTGACTGATATATTTCCTTTAAGTCATCCCCTGTAAGTTCGTAATAGACTTCATCTTCAGGACCCTTGTATTTTTTTGAAACCAGATTTTTGATTCTGTTTAAAAGTGCCTTTCTGTCTTCGGAGGTAAAGATATCGTAGGATGATTCATCGCTCCATTTTTTAGGCATCGTTGATTTTGCGGGTTTATAGGTTCCGTTCTTATATTCCTCAACTGATTTTGCAATCCTGTCGTAGATGTGCATTGTAGAGTAGGGCTTTGCAAATTCCCTCGATTTACGGGATATCTCTTTAAGTTTTTCTTCGTCTTTTAAAATGGATTCGACTTTTTTCGCACAGTGTTTTCCGTCTCCTATATCAAAGGCTATACCGTTTTTAAGTAAAAACTGGGCATTCTGTATTTCCTGTCCCGGTATTGCAAAGAATATTGCCATTGGACACCCTGAAATAAGTGCTTCTGTAACAGTAAGTCCTCCGGGTTTTGTGATTAAAAGATCAGTTGCCTGCATGAGTGCATTCATGAAACCGCAGTATTTCAAAACTGAGATATCCTTTCCCGATGTCAGTGATATTTCAGTCGCCTCGTCATAAAGTCTTGTATTGTTTGCTGTAACGACAACTATCTGGAAATCCATGGGAATCCGTTCTATTTCTTTTAAAATATCAGTGATATTTCCTATGGCAAGGGCTCCGC
This sequence comes from Clostridiaceae bacterium, assembly GCA_039809845.1. GTDB lineage: Bacteria > Bacillota > Clostridia > Clostridiales > Clostridiaceae > JG1575. The sequence continues at coordinate 9,642 of JBDHVQ010000049.1, forward strand.
CCATTAAGGTCACTGTCTTTTTGTCAGGATCAAGTCCTATCTTTTTAAGAGTTTGTGCCCTGTCAAAGGTCCCGAGGAATGCCGGTTTTACAGGGATTCCAAGGGGGAGCACAGTCTCCCATTCCCTCCCTCTTACTGTAAGTTCAGGTATCATTCCCTCGTGGGCGACGACGTAGTAATCTATGTCGTTGTGTACCCAGAATGAATGTGAGCCGTAGTCTGTTATTATTACGATATTGGGAATATCGATATTGTATTTTTTTCTTAAGATCTGCAGCATGAATGCTGTAAAAGGATGGGTTCCGATCATAATGTCGGGATGGAATTCATCGATCAGGGGCAGGAGCTTGTCCGCCACGAATTCATTGAGTTTTCCCACAAAATTATAGAAAGTATCATCGGGTGTTATATTGTCTGTACCCTGAAAGAGCAGTTTGAATGCATTTGGGTAGAGTTTCAGGGAATTAAGGTAAGTACCCACTATGAGCCTGTCAAGAAAGGGGCTTATGTACCTTATGGTATCAATTGTGACAACTTCAGAATCCGGATCTTTCATTCTGAAGTACTGCTCGAGTGCCTCCGCTGCATTTTTATGTCCGCCTCCGGCTGAAACGGACAGGATTAAAGCTTTCATTTTTACCTCCGTCGGTAATAAGATTATATCATCAAATATGTTTTTCATTTACTTCTGTATTAAAACCTTGAGTTACACTAATATCCATATTACATGGTTTCATGTATAATTTAACACAGGATTAAAAAGAAGGAGATTATTACCCCCGGAATAAAAAAAATAACTCACTTTAATTCAAAAAAACACCCAAAATGCTTTCATATTACTGAAATAATATACTGAAGTAGAATAAACGGAAGAATTAAGGATAAAGTATACCGGAAACCGGAATGGAACTTGTAAATCAGGAAAGGAGAGATTTTTTTTGAAAGATATTACAGTCAGGACAAGGACACTTCTACCCATGGAAGAAAATGAGGAAGTATCCAGTATGCCTGGTACAATAAGGAAAAAAGGAAAAGCAGTCGAAATAAAATACCTGGAAAATGGAAAATCAGGACTTGGAAATACCGAGACTACAATAACTGCACAGGAAAATAAACTTACAATAAAAAGATCCGGGGATTTCAATTCTGTAATTACCTACATACCGGGACAAAAGACCCGAACCGATTATGTGACTCCATACGGAACCCTCGATATCGGTATGATAACCCACAGTCTTTCCTGGGATTACAGCGAGGATGGAAAAGAACTCTTCACGCTGGATCTCATTTATGAAATGGAACTTCGCGGAGAAAAAAACGGCAGGACTTTTTTAAAACTCACCGGAGAAAAAAGGGATGAATGATTCCCTGCGGATCCAAAAACCCATATATCCAAAAACAATAAACCCTTGAAATGCAAAAAACAGTCCGTATCAGGACAAAAACATTCTAAAACCGGTAAGGTCATATAATCCCGGTAAAATCATAAAACAGATAAAATCA
>JBDHVQ010000050.1:0-11130 GCA_039809845.1 Clostridiaceae bacterium
TTGTCAGTTCGATTCTGACCACCAGCTCCATTTAATTCAATCCTCGTGTGAGGATTTTATTATTTTTTGATAAAAAGGTTCAGTGATTTTTTTAAGATGAATGATGCCGCATAATGACGGTTAAATGATTCTGGTAACAGTACGTCCTATAATATTGCAGTAATAAAGGAAGGAGCGGCACAATTCCACTCCTTCCTTTTTATATGGTTTCTGATATGTTTAATTTCCGTCTGATTTCTTTTTTCCGAAAGATTTCCGGTTTTATTTAACCCCCCGGATGAATCCTAAGCTGATTTAACTGACACTTTTATTTAAGAAGATTCTTTATCTCCTTCATGGTCTCATTGCCCTTTGTAATCCTTAAGTCTTCGCCGAAAAATGCCAGCTTGAAAAAGTCACCCATTATCCTCGAAGAAAGTCTTTCTGAATATTTGTCCTTTATCTCATTAAGACCTAAGTTTGTTGAAACTATTACCTTCTTCCTTTTAAGAAGTCTTCCGTTTATTATGTTGAACATCTCTGTTTTTGAAAGTTCTGAATTCATTTCAGTGCCGAGGTCATCTATTATGAGAAGATCCGAGTCCAGAAGAAGGTCTGTAAGATCCTGGTTATTTCCGTACATTGCTTCCTTGACGTCTTTCATGAGCTGCCAGGCGGTCCTGTAGACAACGAGATGACCTTTTTCAATCAGTTCCCCGGCAATTGAGGAAGCATAGCAGGTCTTTCCCGTCCCTGACTCACCTGAAAGGTATAAATTCATGGAATGGCTGTCGAATTTTTCAGTGTACTTCCGGGCAAATTCTATATTTTTTTCCATATTCTGTTTCGGTGACATCTTCCACCTGGGATCGGTTTTTTCTGAGAATATGTTGCTTTTTAAAGTTCCGAGGCTGCATTCTTTCAAAAGTTCCGAGAATTCAGAGTCTTCATATACAAGTTCAGCCATCTTTTCATAGTAACACTTACATTTTTTACCGCCGGCATAGCCTGTGTCACTGCAAAGACTGCACTGATATTTAAGCTCGAGGTAATCCTCCGGGAGTCCTGCATCTTCAAGGAGTCTGTATTTTTTATTTTTAAGTGCGGTAAGTTCTTCCTTAAGATTCTGAAGGGACGGAAGTCCTGCCTTATTGGGCCTTATTCCGCTCCTTGCAATGAGAATGGATTTTTCAGCCATAAGACTCTCCGTGGCTGGTATTTCAGGTATTCTTTCTTCAGTTTCCCTTCTTCTCGCCCTTTGTTCCTCTTCATTTTTCTTTCTGATATTTTCGTACTGCTTCATTATCTTCTGATGGTATGTATTAATCTTCATCCGGATCCCATCCCATTATAATTTTATCGTAGTCAGTTCCGTCTCTCTGGACATAACCTGTAAAACCGCCTGGTTTTTTAGGTGATCTGTCGCTCTTTTTGTTCCTTGCTTCTTCAGGGGTTGTTATACCCGATTCCTTAAGGTTTTTAAGCACTGATTCCATGTAGTTGAGATCTGCCCTTCCTGTGGACGATACAGACACATCACAGGCATATCTTACCATATCCATGGAGAAACCGTACTCCTTTTCCCAGCGGTCTAAAAACTCCCTGTGGGTCTGTGTCACATTCCCTGAATTAAGACCTGCGTATTTTAAAAATTCCCTGTATCTCTGATATGTTTCCCTGTTTGCTGTATGGTACTGGAGGACTTTTTCTAGTGTATCGAGACCTTCATTTTTCCAGTCCGAAGCTATTTTTTCCATATATGGTCTTGTGAATGCATTTCTCTCCCTGCTGTAGGAGAAAAGGTATATTATAAGATCTTCTGAAAATCCATATGTATCGGTAAGATCCATCAGGAATCCCACGAGCTGGGGAGATAAGGGTCCGCCTGCCACCTGTTCACACTGGGAGAGGAGGTTTTTAAACGTTCCGTCTCCTGAGGGTTTTTCTTCATCTGATGCTGCTGATGCTGAATCACTTTTTTTACCGGGATACATATTTATTTCCATGTTTCCTGCTGCATCCATGGATTCGAGCTTGATAATGCCTTTCTGGCTCAGTCCGTCGCATGAAGAAATAATATCGAGGTCTGAAAGACCCGTCACCTTTGAAATCTCCTCCATGGAAGGGGCGATGTTTTTCTGCTGCATCATATAGAGGCAGAAAAGTACCTTGACTTCGCTTCCGGAGGAATTCTTAAGATGCTTCAGTATAATTTTGTCGGGTATCATAGTATAGTCCGGCATTATGCCGGTAAATTCAATTCTTGACATTTTTCCTCCATTTTGGTTTGTTCTGGGTTTTTAACAGTTCTGTTTATTTATGGTTCTGGTTTTATTGGTTCTGGTTATTGGTTTTTTTACCGGTTCTGGTTTTTATTTTCCCTGAAATATTATGCAGGATATCCTTATTTAATTATAACACCCTGCAGGTCAAAAAAATAAACGGCAGGAATCTGCCGCATATCAGTAATCAGTGCTCTGTCTTCTGTGGTTTTCTTCATTTTTAAGTAAATAGCTCCGGGTTACTTCCTCATCCGTAAAACCTAACGCAACCCCGAGGGATATGAAGTCCTCCATGAGAACCTGGTAGCTGTCCCTTGAGGCACATATGACCATTTCATTGACGGAGAGAAAAAGGTTTATAAAGTGACTTGAAAGGTCACTTCTTTCTATTTCACCGTCAGGTTCCACATCGGTATATCCAAAGTCCAGTCCTATGGTCAGTATGAAGTGGAGACAGTCCACATATTCTTCGAGGATTATTTCCTTCGGTGAAGGTCCTTTTTTACTCCAGTATTTAAAACACCGGGTTTCGTTGGCGAGTTCTCCGATTTCAGTAAGGAGGGCCAGAAACTTTTTGTTCCTGAGATTTGAAGAATCGAGCCCATGCTCCTTAAGTATTCTTTCATTAAGTGTTCTCTGAATTTCAAACAGTTCTTTAAGTTGCAATTTTAAGTGCCGCCTTTCCTTGCTTTACATTTCCTTTATACCTTTATATGAGATGATATACCGAAAGGAAATATTTTGAAATGAGGGAAAATGATTACAGAGGAATTGTTAATAAAATGTTAAAAGCATCAGATTATATTGGGATTTTTAAGTGGTATGGAAAAGACGATGGAATCTTTCTTAGCTGCCATTGTTTTCCACAATTCAATCCTGTCCACCTGGAATTTTTTCATATTGTCTTCTGTATCAAAGAGCCTTTTTGAAGAATCCGCTTCACGGGGAAGCCTTTCCTGGCTCATGGAAAGTATAAAATCCTTTTCTTCATTTCTTTCAGGGGCTGCCTTGAAACCTGACAGTGTCATATATTCATTGAGGTGTCGCTGTATCTTTTTTACATATCCGAAGTTTTTTACAGGAAGGCCTGATATCTTATCCTCTGAGGAATTTACATATCTTCCTTCCATTTCCACATGGAAGTACCTGAAGGGTTTTAAAAGATCGGAAATGAATGTAAGGAGCCTGTCCCTGTCGGGGTCTTCTATTGTATCGAGGGGTATTGCCATATAGGGTGGCTTTTTAAAATTTCTCCCCTTTTTATGAAGGGGTTTCTGCAGTGCCTCGAGTTCCCTGTTGGAATCACGGTCTAGCACGGCCACGAGATAATACTTCATTGAATTTTCCTCCATCGGCGGGAAAGTTTTACGTCAGTAAAGATTATATCACATTTGATATTTCACCACGGAAACTGATTTCAGGAATGATGTAAGGATAATACATAATAATAAAGGTTGCTATTTCCCGGGGGATTATTATAATGGTAAAAGTAAAACCATCTTTATGACAGGACATTTTCATTTAAGAAAGTAGATCAGAGTGCATTAAAAGGCATTTATGCTTAAAGATATATTTAACTGGTTTTTTTACAGGGGAATTTAATGTAACTTAAGTTAAATTCAGTTCATATATATTACATAATAATGAAGTAAAATACTGTGGTGAAATTGCAGTCTTTTAATACAGAAAAATACGCTGTCAGCCGGTACGGGTTCCGGTCTTTTTTAATAGGATGGAAGTGATACTGGCTTAAAAGACTTTTTATAATAACGGTATATAAACAAAGAATATAAACAGGCTGGGTGATTTAATGGAAAAATTTGTAATAAAGGGAGGGAACAGCCTTCAGGGCTCCGTGGAAATCGGCGGGGCAAAGAATGCTGCGGTGGCTATAATTCCGGCTGCCATAATGTCATCGGGGATCTGCAGGCTCGAAAACGTGCCTGACATATCCGACGTGACTTCCTATGTAAAAATCCTTGAAGATCTTGGGTGCCGTGTGGAAAGAAACGGAAGAACCCTTATAATAGACCCCACCGGAGTGGACCGGACTGAAGCGTCATCAGAAGAAGTGAGGGCCATGAGAGGGTCATACTACCTTCTGGGGGCTCTCCTTGCAAAGTTCAAAAGAGCAAAGGTAGACCTTCAGGGCGGATGTCCCATAGGGCAAAGACCCATCGACCAGCATATCAAGGGATTTGAATCCCTCGGGGCAAAGGTCGATGCATCCAACAAGGATACTGTATGTACGGCAGATAAACTCAAAGGTACAAACATATTCTTCGACATGGTGACAGTAGGCGCTACAATCAACGTAATGCTTGCCGCAACAATGGCAGAAGGTCAGACTGTCCTTGAAAATGCTGCGAGGGAACCCCACGTCGTGGACCTTGCAAACTTTCTCAACACCATGGGTGCAGACATAAAGGGAGCAGGAACTGATGTCATAAGGATAAACGGTGTGGACCGCCTCTCAGGCTGTACCTACAGCGTGATTCCTGACCAGATCGAAGCATCCACTTATATGCTGGCGGCAGCTGCCTGCGGAGGAGATGTCGTTATAAACAACGTCATACCAAAACACCTTGAACCCATATCTGCAAAACTTGTGGAAATGGGTGTGACAATAGAAGAAGGCGATGATTCAGTGAGAATCAAATCCGACGGCAACCTTAAAGCCGTGAACATAAAGACACTGCCATATCCCGGGTTTCCCACCGACGTGCAGCAGCCCATGACGGCTCTTCTTACCGTTGCAAAGGGAGTGAGCCAGGTGGAGGAATCCATATACGAAAACAGGTTCATGCACCTTCAGCAGCTTAACAACATGGGTGCGGACACATCGACACTCAGCAATAAAAGAGCAAAAATACGCGGGGTTGAGAGTCTTCACGGAGCTGAAGTCTTCGCAACTGATTTAAGGGCAGGAGCTGCACTTGTAATAGCAGGACTTGTGGCATCGGGGGAAACACATGTCCATTCAATCGAGCACATAGACAGGGGATATCCTCATATAGAAGAAAAACTCCGTGGTCTTGGTGCCGATATAAGAAGAGTCTCTGTGTACGACAAGGGAGAAGAATAAAATGAAATTCTGTTCCCTGTATTCGGGCTCATCGGGCAATTCAATATACATAAGCTCAGGGGACACAACTGTACTGATCGATGCGGGACTTCCGGGAAGATCCATAATTTCCGCCGTGGAAGCCATCGGTGAAAATCCGGGGGAAATAGACGGTATTTTCATAAGCCATGAACACTCAGACCATATAAAGGGCGCTGGAATCCTTTCGAGGAAATTCGACATCCCGATATTTGCAAATGAAAAGACATGGGCTGCAATGGAAAAATGTGTGGGAAACATATCCCTTAAAAACAAAGTAATAGTAAACGGATCTGTCACCATCAAGGATTTTGAAGTGAGGACCTTTAAGGTCCCACACGATTCGGCTCAGTGCATAGGATTCACGGTGGAGGATACTTCAGGAAGGAAAGTTTCAACTGTCACAGACATGGGAGTATTCACACGTGAGATTAGAGAAGGGATAATGGATTCAGACATCATACTCATTGAGAGTAACCACGATGTCAACATGCTCAAATACGGACCCTATCCCTACGATCTTAAAAGAAGGGTACTTTCAGAATTAGGTCACCTTTCAAATGAAGACTGTGCAAGGGCTGTAATATCAGTTCTTGGCCATAAGCACAGAAAAATAGTTTTAGGACACCTCTCAGGAACCAACAACGTCCCTGAACTAGCCTTCAAGACTGTTGAAGGGATTCTCACTGAAGAAGGAACTGAAATAGGACCAGGTAAAGATATGGACCTTAAACTGGCATCGAGGATAAGACCGTCTTCATTCTTTGAAGTGTAAAAAATTGCCACTTTGAGCAGACATAAAACAAAAAAAGTAAAACCTGGAAAAAGTCAGAATAAAAGACAGTCCGGAAGAAAATCTTAACGGCAGTAAGAATTCCGGAAAAAATTTCCATTAAAAAAATGATAAAATAAACCGGTGTAAATCCGGTTTACATATATAAAAAAGTACATTTAAGCTTAAGGTACTGTTATAATGGATTCTGTGAATATTATCAGTTTTCAGTAAAACTCCATCTTAAAGTAAACTGGAAGTACGAAGGGAAGATAAAATGGCATTATTTGAAAAATGGACCGATATGGTTGTGGACTACGTAAAGACAAAGGGAGAAAAGGCCTTCTGGCAGGAGTATTCATCTGTGGAAGAAAGAATCTACAGGGAACTCTTAAAAGAAAAGGACCAGGAATTTACCTTCAGGATATCTGACTTTGCAAAGGAAATGAAGACTACTCCTGAATTCATCATGGGATTTTTAGACGGAGTGAACGAATCTCTTGAAACACCGGTGGATGTTGAAAAGCTTGAAGAAAACGATGAAGTTACTTTAAAGCCCGATTATGAAAAACTCTACTTCAACATGCTCGATGCAAAGGCGGATTATCTTTACAATCTTCCGCAGTGGGATTCAATATTCTCTGAAGAAAAGAGAAAAGAAATCAGAAAGTCCTACCAGGACTCAAAGACTGTGAGAAACGAAGTTAAAATAGGAAGAAATGATCCATGCCCCTGCGGCTCCGGCAAAAAATACAAGAAGTGCTGCGGAAAGTAATGAAAATACATCTCCTGGTAACAGGAAGCCTTAAAGAAAAATACCTTAAAACTGCCCAGGATGAACTCCTGGGCAGTATTGTCAGTAAAAGCCATATAAGTGAATTCATAATAAGGGAATTTAAGGATGTTCCTCTCCCCGAAAAAGGGGGAGAAAAAATAAGGAAAAAAATAATTGAAGAAGAATCCCGGAGGCTTAAGGAATATTTAAGACCCCGTGATTACCTTGTAACAATGGATATAGAAGGAAAAAAAGCAGGAAGAAATACTTTCAGGGAAATAACCGCATCGGCCGAAGAAAAAGGTGCGGGAAGAATAATCTTTGCCATAGGTGGATCCCTCGGAATAAGCGATGAAGTCAAAAAAATCTCGGACAGGAGAATAAGCTTCTCAGGACTTACCTATCCCCATCAGTTATTCCGGATTGCACTTCTTGAAGAATTGAATCTTTATTTATGATAATTCTCTCCGTTCATTATTTTAAATGCCCTGTAAATCTGCTCTAAAATAAGAACCAGGGAAGTATCCAAAGACAGGGATGGGCTTATCAGTTTAATCTTCAGGTGCATTCCGGCGCTTTCAAAGGATCTGTTATGACCGTATTCATAATATGATTCTGAAGAAGATAAAATATTGATTTCTGAGCGGGTCATCATGAGTTTTCCTATAATTTCCGAGAGTTCTTCCGATGAAATATCTTTTCCGTCGTCTGAAAATACTATGTCATGGAATGAATAGGAATCAGGCCCGGGGGTTTCTCTTTTAAGGACGCTGACATCGGAATACCTTCCGATTCTCCTGATATATTCATATGCGGCATCTGACTGCCATGAGGATATTTTTTCCTTATCTCTGTATATATTTATAACCAAAACATTCCTCCGCCTTTTGTTAATCTTTTCCTGATTTTTGGGTGAATTCTTCCCCCGAAGGGGGAATTATTGTCTGCCGTATAATTTTATAAATTCTGTCATCACTGCAATAATGATTTTACTATGGGGGATCCTTAAATTCCAACATATTCAGAATATCACGATATAAAGATTATGAAGCAGTTATAGGATATGATGCTTTGAAATAATTTCAGCATGGAGAGGAAGGTAAAAATGAAAAAAGATGAAGTCAGGAGCATTATCATGAATGAAATATCTTCTTCTATTGAAGGATTCGATGAAGAACTTTACCGGCTGGAGGAAGAGTATCTTAAAAGGTTCGGTGTTTATCCTGCTCTTCAGGAGTTAGACTCTCAGTCCATTCCTGTTATCAAAGAGAAGCTGAAAGAATGTATTGAGTCGGGTGAAATATATTTATCTGAATAATATACATCTTTTTAACATAATTTATTTTTAAGATTCTATATCCCACGTTGCAATATCCTGGAGCCTTTCAGGATCAAGGCATCACAAGAGTTTTTAAACTGATGAATAATTATGAATTTTTCGTTCTGAACATAGGGTAAACGTTTTTAAGCCCTGTTTCTGAAATTTTCTGTGTTGACAATAAATTTCCCTGTGTTATGATGATAAAAAAATAAGAGAGATTTAGAGGTAGCGGTGCAGATGAGTACCCGTGGGAGCCGGCAGGCTTTGAAAACGGTGAAAGGCAACCACCGCCGAATGCAGGGAAGAGGCATTTTCCAATGCATGGGGCAGCAGAAAATATCTGGTGCACTCCTTTCGGTATGAAAGTGGGGCTATAATCTGGTATTTTACCTTTGAGAGAGTAAAAAACGAGATCGTAATCCACGGTCTCTTATTTTTTTACAAAAAATTGTCCCTTAAGGGGAAAAGAGAGGTAAAAAATGAGAAAAAGTGGATTGGCGGCTTTGATGCTTTCGGCAGCGGTCATGTTTTCAGGATGTCAGGGTAAGGATGAAAGTGTACTGAATAAGGATACTCTCGTTGTGGGAATGGAATGTAACTATGCACCCTATAACTGGACACAGATGAATGAAGGAAACGGTGCCGTTAAGATAGAAGGAGGATCCGGTTATGCCGGAGGGTACGATGTTGAAACGGCAAAGATTATAGCAGAGAAGATGGGAAAGAAGCTTCAGATCAAGCAGGTTGCATGGGAAGGGCTCATACCGGCAGTGGACAGCGGTGCAATCGACCTTATTATCGCAGGTATGAGCGATACACCAAAGAGAAGGGAAACACTGGATTTTTCTGATATATACTACAAATCTTCCTATGTGGTGCTGGTTAAAAAAGGTTCGCCTTTTGAGAATGCAAAGACACTTAAGGATTTTAAGGGAGCCCAGCTCGTGGGACAAAAAGGCACTGCATACGATGAGGTTATTCCCCAGGTTGAAGGATCAGTACATCTGACTCCCCTCAATACTGTGCCTCTTATAGTCCATGCAATCAAAAACGGAGCAGCCGATGGTACAGTGGTTGAAAAATCAGCCGGAACTTCCATAGTAAAGGCAAATCCTGACCTTGTAATGATAGAATTTACTCCTGAAAATGGATTTGCAGAATCACCTGATTTCCCCGTAAGTATATCCATAGGAATGAAGAAGGATTCACCGGAATTAAAGAATAAAATAAATGAAATCCTTAAAGGTATAAGTGAAGATGAGAGGGCTTCCATGATGGAAAAGGCAGTGGAAAACCAGCCTGAAGGTGACAACTGATGAAGTTCCTTGATGAAACCTTAAATCTTTTAAGGGAATACAGCGGCATTTATCTTGGGGGAATATGGGTCACACTCATAGTTTCCCTTACAGGCACAATATTTGGCCTGGCACTTGGGATACTGCTCTCAGGTATGAGAAACCCGGTTATAACACCTAAAGACGGAGTACTTACATCATTTCTTAAAAAAGCAGGAAGAATATTCTCCTCTGCATATATAGAAATAGTCCGCGGAACTCCGATGATTGCCCAGGCAGTTTTTATATACTATCTCCTCTACAGGACACTTAAATGGTCACCTGTCACAGCGGGGATTGTAATAGTATCATTTAATACGGCTGCATATATGGCTGAAATAATAAGGTCAGGAATCCAGTCTGTGGATCCCGGCCAAAGAGAAGCTGCACTTTCAGTGGGAATGACTGAAAAACAGGCATTTTCACTCATAATACTCCCACAGGCAATAAAGAACTCATTCCCATCCATAGGAAATGAATTTGTGGTCAACATAAAAGACACTTCAGTCCTTAATGCCATATCACTCACTGAACTCTACTTCCAGGGAATGGCGGTTGCAGGTTCAACCTACAGATTCACACAGTCCATGTTCATCATAGGTGTAATATACTTCATACTTACATTTACAGTAACGAGGATTTTAAGACTTATTGAAATGAGGATGGACATAAAAAACGGCGGCGGAATAAAGAGTGTTTCCGTATCCCACGTATAGGCGGTTATGAAAATGGAAATATTAAAAACAGAAAGACTCACCAAAAGATACGGAAACCATGAGGTTTTGAAAGGAATAGATCTGTCCATAGACAAGGGAGAGATTGTTTCATTTATCGGCGCATCAGGCGGCGGCAAGAGTACCCTTTTAAGATGCATGAATCTCCTTGAGGACTACGACGGGGGAAATATCCTCTTCAAGGGAGAAGACATAAAGGGAAAAGATTTCACTGTCTCTTCCTACAGACAGAAGGCTGGTATGATATTTCAGAAATTCAACCTCTTCTCCCATATGACTGTTATTGACAACCTCACCGTCGGACAGATTAAAGTACTGAAAAGAACAAGGGAGGAAGCTGAAAAAAAGGCGCGGGAACTCCTTCAGAAAGTAAATATGGCAGATTTTGAAAATGCCCATGTATCGACCCTTTCAGGCGGACAGATGCAGAGGGTAGCAATAGCAAGGTCCCTTGCCATGGATCCTGAAATACTTCTCCTCGATGAACCGACTTCGGCCCTCGACCCCCAGATGGTGGACGAAGTTCTCGAAGTAATTAAATCCCTCGCCCATACAGGTATAACCATGGTGATAGTTACACATGAAATGCGGTTTGCAGGTGAAATTTCAGACCGTATAGTATTTCTCAAAGACGGTCTTATCCATGAGATGGGGACACCGGAAAGGATATTTAAAAACCCTGAGACACCGGAACTTAAAAAGTTCCTGAGAATGGAGGTATAGGAAGATAAAATCCTTATACTTACCTTTATAAAAACCTGATAAAAATGAGACGGCGGAGAAACTACAGTATTCTGTATTTTTGCCGCCGTCTCATTTTTTAATTCTTT
>JBDHVQ010000051.1:0-11085 GCA_039809845.1 Clostridiaceae bacterium
AATACAGTCAAGACAGGAAACCACCATCCCAATGATTAAGATGGTGGTTTCCTTTTTTCCTTTTTTTCTTCGTTCCTTTTTACCTTCGCACTTTTTTTCTTCGTTCCTCTTTCCTTCTTTCAGAATGCTGTTTCTCAGATGATTTCCTTTATTCAGGCACTCTGTTCAGTCCTTAAAGTCCACTAAAGTTTTCAGTCTTCTTTAAGGAAAAGGCTCATAAGACATGCATCTTCACCGTCCTGATAAAAACCCTTTCTTTTTCCGGTGTATTGGAATCCCATCTTTTCGTAGAATTTTCTTGCAGGTGTATTTGATTCCCTGACTTCGAGGAATATTACGGACATATCTTTTTTTATCATGTCTTCTTTGAGTTTGTTTAAAAGGCTTTCAGCTACACCCTGTCTCCTTGAATTTTCTTCCACAGCTATATTTGTGATCTGGCATTCATCAAACACCAGCCAGGAGCCTGCAAAGCCCTTTACAGAGGTTTCGCCGCGAAGGACGAGGTAATATGCCATATCATTGAGAAGTTCATCCTGTATGGCATTCAGGGACCAGGGAGATGGAAAGCATTCTTCTGATATTCTGTGGACATCTGTAATGTCTCTCATTGCCATTCTGAATATTCCCGAAGATATCGTATCCTTATTGTCACTCATTTATAATACCGTGCTTTGCTTCGTATTCTCTTTCAGCCTGGGGTTTTCTCATGTACATGGGTAGGACTTCTCCCGGTTTTTCTCCGTTTTTTAAAGCTTCTTCAGTAAGGGCTGCAATGGACGAAGCCCTGATAAGAATCTCTGAATCTTTTACAGGAACTGCATGGGGAAAGGCTTCTTCAATATCATCTCTATATTTTAATAGTCCGTCGCCTGCTATAAGGAGGGGGAGATCATCCTTATCCTTCATTAGTTCCTTAAGGTCAGTGAGATCCCTGACTGCGTCTTCCGCAATCTTTTGTGTTTTTCCGCCTTTTCCAAGCATGAGGGAGGAATAAAATGTCTTTCTTAAAGCGTCGTTCAGTATGAGGATATTTCCTTCAAAATATCTTAAAGGATAAGCCTGTATTGTAAAAGTATCAAATCCGTATATGGGTTTTCCCAATGCCTTTGCCATGGCGCGGAATACTGAGAGCCCGATTCTTAAACCTGTGAAGGAGCCGGGCCCTTGATTTACTGCAAAGGCATCTGTAAGACTTACATCTGTTCCTGTTATTTCATAGATTTCTTCTGTCATGGGCATCAAAAGGGAAGAATGCTGTTTCCCTGAATTTATGTTGTATTCAGAAAGTATTGTGCCGTCTTTCATTAGTGCACAGGAACAGTTGGTTCCTGAAGTATCGCATGCAAGTATTATCATTTCATTTCCTCTTCAGAATGACTGGATTTTGAAAAATCAAAGTCGAGAGTCCTTGTATTGTCGTCTGTTGTGCTGAAAACTATTCTAATATATTCATCTGGTATGAGTCCAGATATAAGGTCCGCCCATTCTATTACTGATATATCATCTGAAAACACAGCTTCCTCAAATCCAATGTTCAGGAGCTCTTCTTCATCAGATACCCTGTAGACATCGAAGTGATTGAGATTATATCCTTCCATGGGATATACATTGAGGATTGTAAAAGTTGGGGAAGTGACACTTTCTGATCCTCCGAGAGCTTCAGCAATTCCTTTGACGAAATGTGTCTTTCCTGAGGCCATTCCGCCTTCCAATAAAACCACATCTCCTTTATCAAGAAACCTTCCGAGTCTTTTTCCGAGGTCTTTGGTTTCTTCAACTGATAATGATACAAATTTCAAAGGTATCTCCTTTCTTTGTTTTAATTTATTTGTAATCAAAAAAAATTATATTTATATTATAATACAACCATCTATATACGAAGGAAGTAATTATGAATAAAAATATAAAAAGTATAATGCTCCTCTTTCTGCTCCTTATTTCATTCACAGGGTGCAAAATGGAGGTTACATCTGCGGACACGGCAGCATCAAAGGCCATGGAAGGCAGAAATTTAAAGATACTTACCACAAATCCTATAATAAAGAATATGATAGATTCCCTCTCAGGTGACCACCATGAAACTGACTGCCTTGTAAAAAACGCAGAAGACATGAAAGGTTTCACTCCGGACATGGATGAACTGAAGGAAAAAAACTATAACTCTATTTTCTATATGGGTTCCGGATATGAACCCTTCATGGAATACATAATAAATACGACTGACAGGAATAAAACGGATATCATAAATATATCGAGGGGTATAGATATACTCCGCTATAAGGAAGATAAGCTCGATTCCCTCAACTACTACTATCTTACCAATTCAGGCAATTTTCAGATAGCCCTTTTTTCAGTAAAGAATGCACTCCAGGAAATGGACTGGGCAAGGACATCTGAATACGACGAAAAATTTGAAAAGATATCCCGGGAACTCGATGCATTCCAGAATGAATTAAGGCAGTTTGCAGCTTCCAATAAGGATATGGTATTCGTGTCAGACAATGATTTTACAGCCTATATATGCCAGGAATACCACGAGCCCCATAAGAGAATAACAGATTACAGAAGGGAAATGGAAGACCCTGCAACATCCAAGAGTTCATCGACAATACTGAAGGAAAAAGCACTGTTTCTGTATACAGAAGAAGCCTCATTAAAAAAATATGCCGATGATATAGTAAAATACAGACTGAAACCTGTAAAGATAATACTTTACGACTACAGCCTTCCGATGACTTCAGTTTACAGGAAGAACTTTGAGAATATCAGAAAGGCAGTTGAATATTAATCTTCCTATAATTCTTATAAAACGTATCAGAGAATAATGTATCAGACTATAATTATCTGATATAAAAATGGTGGAGGGAAAAAATATCCGCAGAGAATTTACAGACAAGATTATTCTGAAAATGAAAATCATATTTCACAAAATGGAGAAGCTGCAGCTTAAAACACTGCAGTTTCTCCGTTTTCCTGTATTTTTTTATTTTCTTCAGGGTCCTTTGCATAAAGTAATCTGTATTCCCTCTGGTGGAAACTTCCCGAAAGGATGTAGTCCGGTGAAAAATCCGAAACTTTTCTGAATTCCTCAGAAAGACTCACGGCAAGATCTTTAAGCTCTGGTGTTTCGGCCTTATTCATGAAAAGAATTTTAGTTCCTGGTGTTTTTTTTATTATACTGTCGGCTCCGAGAAAGAAAATGAGAAGATCTTCCGGAGTTACTTTTTCCCCCTGTTTTTTTCCAGTGACATCCATGAATATATCGAGGTTATAAATATTTTCTGAATTTATTTCCGCCCCGACAGCCATAAGGTCGAGGATTATCACGGTCTGGGTGGTGGAAGAAGGAATATCCGGTTCATTTTCTCTCCAGGCCTTGAAGTATCTTTTTCTTGAGATATCGCATTCAGTAATGGTTATATCAAAACCAGGCGAAAGGTCATCTGCTTCCTTCGAAGTGATGCCCCTCAGCATATTGTCGTTGGTTATTCCGTCACTTAAAAGGTAGACACCTTTTTCTCCTTCAGAAAAAAGAGTGTATTCACCCAGCCAACCGTAGTCGAGAAAATCTGTCTCCTCTTCAGGAATCCTCTGCATATCGACTGTTGCCGAAATAAGGATTTTCTTATTCTTTCTGTAATGTTCTGCTATTAATCTCATAAGATGGGTTTTTCCGCCTGATCCTATGAGCGAAATTACCTCTCTGTCCCTGTCCCTAAAAAAGAGATCCCAGTATTCCATTTAGTATTCCCCCGGTATTATTATCATGATCTGTTTTATATTTTCTGACAATGATCAGTTACGTACCTGATCTTAATTCGTGTCTGTATCTGTAATTGGGAAAATTGTTGAATTTGATTATTTATCAGTTCTGCTCTTGCTTTACTGAAAACTTCAGATCCAGACAGACGCCTATCAGAGATTTCTGCAAAAATATCTGCTTCATCAAGTTTTCTTCCAATATCATCTGTAGGATCCGAATAGTGTTAAATGCTCATTAAAACCATTGTTCCATATCCATTTTCAGTGAGGAACACAGCTGAGTTTGATTTAGCAACAGTTTCCTCAATTTACGGGAATTTGACTCTTAAATCTGAAACCGGGCGAATATTAATCATATTTTCCACAACCTTTTATCAATAATATATCATAGGAATATCAGGTTTCTACTATTTAATGTTACAAAAGGTTATGCAGAAAATATTGATTTAACTTTATCAGAATAGAATTTATTTTTTTACTTCAATAAGAAAGTATGGAAGGATTCAGGTGAGAACTGAGGTTTCCGGAGACGGAATATCCGGGAGAATTCTATGAGAAACCATGCACTCTCTTAAATTCAGGGATCTGACCCGACTCTTAGTACATTCAATCTTAGGGATGAAGCCGCAGGCAATTCAGGAAGAATACGAAGCTAGATGGTCCATTGATACTCATTTAATATACTCATTTGATATACTCCCTTAAGATAATTGCTGACAATATTTCACCATACTTTTACTTTTATTTTTCATAAAAGAGAAGTAAAATAAAAAGACAAAGAGAACAAATGTTCTAAAAGATATACAGAGGTGATTTTATGGAACTGAGGGAAGCTGAAGTCATTACAAGGTTTTCTGAAGACGGAAAAGTGATTCCTGTAAGAATCAGGGAATACAATTTAAAGAAAGTAATGTACGAAGCATATGATATAGAAAAGGTTTATTATATGGAGGATCTCGGAAAGATAAGAAAGTATTCCGTAAAGGGGAAATACGGGGATTTCATCCTTGAATTTTCTGAGAAGGATGGAATATGGAGAAAGTCATCCAATTCTTAATACAAATATAAAAAATATCCGGATAATGAAAAAGATTTCTGATGATATACTTTAATAATGACGGAGGTGGGTAAATGGATGATATAAGGCCTTCACTCATTATAGAAGGAGGCGGGATGAGGGGATTCTTCTCTGCGGGGGTTCTCCAATGCCTTCTAGATAACGGTATAGATATTGACTATGTAATCGGAATTTCAAGCGGGTCATTAAATGCCCTCGGCTATGTTTCGGGGAACATGGATTTCTTTTTCAGGGCTGCCGCGGACAAAACAAAAATATATTTAAGACTCCACAATCTCTTCGATGTGGACAAAGGACTCCTCGATACTGAGAGATTTTTCCTGGGACTTAAGGATTTATATAAAAAGGTCATGGGTTCTTCAAAGAACCTGTTTATCGGAGCCACCCGGGCTAAGGACGCTGAACTTGTATATTTTTCAAGAAAAGACTTTTCAGAATGTGACGATATGGTGGAATGCGTAAGGGCATCTGCAGCACTTCCTGTCCTTATGCCAAAAGTTAAAATAAAGGAAGAAGTGTTTGTGGACGGGGGAATCATTGACTCGGTTCCTATAAAAAAAGCTCTGGATGACGGACGGAACAGAAATGTACTCATCCTCACAAGGCCTGAAGGCTACAGGAAGAAAAAGCAGGTGATGGAATTTTTTCTAAGTAGATGGCTCATACCATTTCCTCTTTTAAAAGAAAAGATCCTCACAAGACATATAAGATACAATGAGACTGCTGCTGAAGTTGAAAGGGGAGTAAGGGAAGGGACCATTTTTACATTCAGACCTATAGATATTAACCTTGGCAGGACTGAATACAATATTAAGAAGTTCAGAAAAATAATTAATGACGGATACAGCCAGTGCCTTGAAAAGCTTCCCGAACTAAAAATCTTTCTCGGGATGGAAGACAGTAACTGAAAAAATTGAGGGAAATAAAAAAAGACTGCATTTATGCAGTCTTTGGCAGGGGTAGCAGGGCTCGAACCCACATTAACGGTTTTGGAGACCGTTGCTCTACCATTGAACTATACCCCTAAGAATTTACGTTACTAGATTAGTATAATAACATTCCGTGCGGCTGTCAACGCAAAAGAAGAAATTATTCCTTTATTATCTTATCGCAGACAGTCTCTTCAGACATTCCCCAAAAAGCCTTGAGGACTTTGATTCCTAAGTATGATAATAAGTAACATTAGCTTAAATATTAGTTAAATGTTTGACTACCATCGGTAATAAGTGTAAAATTTAGATTACAGGCAATACAAATGGTGTGGCCTCATTTCCACATTGAAATAGAGGGAAAAGTCAAATGAATGAATTACTCAAACTGGATAATCAGCTGTGTTTTGCAGTGTATGCACTTTCAAGGGAAATCACGAGGATATACAGACCTTTTTTAAATGAACTGGGACTGACCTATACCCAGTATATAGTGATGCTCGTGCTCTGGGAAAAGGATGGAATAGCCCTCCGGCTTCTTGGAAGGAAACTGAGTCTTGACTCAGGTACTCTTACGCCCTTACTGAAAAAACTGGAATCACAGGGTCTCATTGAAAGAAAGAGGGATATCAAGGATGAAAGAAACCTCATACTCTTTCTTACCGATGACGGCAGGGAACTTATGAAAGCCGCAGAAAATGTTCCCGGGGAAATAGCCTGCAGACTTCCGATAGACATGGATGAAATTGTGGACTTACGGGAATCTTTAAAAAATATTCTGAGGGATCTTAAAAACACAGATCCTCTGACAGACACTTTCGGTGAAGAATAATAAAAGAGAATAAAACGGGAATCCATATCAGAAGTGCTGAACTTCTTTATACGGATTCCCGTTTTTATATTTCGTCCCTTCCTATAGTGCGGAATGATAAATTATCAAGATCCGGCGGAAGATTTCTGAACTTAAGGGTAAATGTGGTCCCTTTATTCACTTCAGAAGTCACACTTATCTTGCCTCTGTGTCTTTCCATGATGTTTTTTACTATGGTAAGCCCGATTCCGGAACCTTCAACTTCTTCCCTCGATTTATCCACCCTGTAGAACCTTTCAAATATATTGGACAGATCCTCATCTGGTATTCCCATTCCGGTATCTCTTATAAGGAGGTAAGTGAATGAGGAATCTTTTTTCAGTATCATTGAAATCTTGCCGTCCCTCGGTGTGAATTTTAGGGCATTGTGGAGAAGATTTATGACAACCTGGTTTAAACCGTGGGAATCTCCTAATATCATGTAGCTGTCGCGCCTGTAGTGTTCAAAGGTAAGTATGATGCCTTTTTCCTGTGCAAAGCCGTGGAAATTGTTGTATATATCCTGGCAGAGATTTTTAAGGTTTACGGGCTTCATTACTACATCCAGGGTCTCACTTTCAAATTCCTTAAGGACATTGAGGTTTCCGAGAAGCTTTCCGAATCTTACAACTTCATTGTTAAGTGACTGAAGTCTTTCTGTGGTCATGGGCAGTACCCCGTCTGTCATCGCTTCAAGGTTTGTCTGAAGGACGTTCAATGGGTTTCTCAGTTCATGGGAAATATCTGAGACCAGTCTTTTCCTTAATACATTCTGTCTTTCGAGTTTTTCTCCAAGAAGATTGATACTCTGTTTTAATTTTTCTATTTCGTATATATCCGTTTCCATATCTTCCCTGGCATTGAGATTGCCTATGGATAAAAGGTAACTCGTGGAAGATATACTCTTAATAGGGTCAGTAAGCTGCCTTGATAGAAAGAAGGATAAAAACACAATCACAACGGATCCTATAATTGAACTTAAAAGTACCGATATTATTAGGTTGAAGATGAACTTTTCCTGTTCGCTGCTCATTATAAGGGGTGTGTACTGCCTTATCGTAATATAACCCTTTGGTTCTCCGTTTATTTCGACAGGATATACATTGGTGGAGAACTGCTCTGGTGTTACGGGCGTTGAACTGTCACCCTTGGCATTCAGTTCACTTATTATTGAATCGATGGGAAGCTGCCAGACCATCTTGCCGTATTCATCGTCGAGCTGAACTGAGAATCCCTGTGACTGGGCTTCCTTGATGACGGATGTACCTGAACTCTCAGTCCATTTCATCACGCTGTCCCTTGTATAGGAATCCCTGAAAACCTGCACGATTCTCCTGTCTCTGGCTTCAAGGGCAGCACGGTTTAATATCTGATACTGCCGGCTTATGGTAAAGTTCAGTATGAGGTATGAAATTATGACAGAAAGAAGGGAACTCACCGTTATTGCAGTGATGAGCTTGTTTCTTATGGTGCTCAATTAATTTCCACCACCGAACTTATATCCCAATTTGAATACTGTCAGGATATATCTTGGATTTTTTGTATCTTCTTCTATTTTCTTTCTGATGTTCTTGATATGGACATCTATCGTCCTGTCCACACCTTCAAAATCAACTCCAAGTACCTTTTCGATAAGGAGTTCACGGCTCATGACAACTCCCTGGTTTGAAGAGAGAATGTCCAGAATATCAAATTCAATGGGAGTCAGCTGTATGGATTCACCCCTCACTATGACATCGCGTCTTTCCTTGTCGATTATAAGATCTCCGCTGTCGTATACCATGGTATTGGGATTTACAACCGGTTCATTGAGTCTTCTGAAGAGGGCATTTACCCTCGCCATGAGTTCCCTCGGAGAAAATGGCTTTACGAGGTATTCATCCGCACCAAGATCCAGGCCTTTTATCCTTTCTTCAAGGGAGGATTTGGCAGTCAGCATAAATACGTAAGTCGAACTTTTTTCCCTTATCCTTGTACAGATTTCCTCACCGGAAATATCAGGGAGCATGAGATCTAAAATTACAAGTTCAAAGGGTTCGGCTTCAAAGAGTTCGAGACCCTTTAGACCCCTTGTAGCCGTTCTTACCTCATAGCCGTCCTTTTTAAGATAAGCTTCTATGGCTTCAAGTACCGAAACTTCGTCTTCTATCACGAGAATCCTGCTCATTAAAAACCTCCTTTTTATCCCGATTTTTCAGGATAACAACAGTTAATTCATTATACCATTACATTCTTTATTTTTCTTTTTTTAAGCCTTCATAAGAATTTCTTAACGGCCACTTTGAAATAAACCAATGAATAACCATGGTAATAAAGTAATTCTTTTTGATGAAAATGAAATTAAAGAGAGAAAATATAAAAAACAGGGATATTTTCACGATTTTCCTTAAGACTGATTTAATTGCCCGGAGATATTATCTGAGTAATAACCTTCAAGTAAATCGGAGGATCAGTAAAGCTCATCGGTTATGAACCCCACGGAAATATAATAATTCCAGGATAAGAAGGAGTCAGAATAAAATACAGAACAGGCTTTAATATAAGGAGAGCACAATGATTAAAAAGATAAGGGAATTAGCGGCAGTTTTAACACCACTCATTCTTATGACAGGATGCGGAATGAACGGTGCAGATGTAAGGGAAAAGGCGGACAGTATTCTCTCAAGGGAAAACAACGGACCTATGACGGAGGAGAAACTAAAGGATATGTTAAATGAACTCGGACTTGATCCTTCCCAGTACGACGTAAAATTTGAAACCGGCGGGGCTGTTATTGATTTAAAGGATGATACAGTGACAGAAGATGGAATAAAGAGAATAAACCTCGACAAGAGGGCAGCGGCACTTCTTGCGGCAACAAGAAACTTAAAATTCGTAGAAGTGAGGGCTGGAGACAAGACATACAGACTGGACAGGGAAACTTTAATGAAGAATTTCAATATCAACCTCGATGAAATATCTTCCTCAAAGGATAAATTCACTGATTTCATCAAAGGTCTGGTTAAATAGGAGAAAAATAAAAAACAGGTGAAGGCCATTTCCCCTTATGGGAGTGGCTTTCACCTGTTTAAAAAAACCTTTGAGGTTTCATTTTCAGGCCGAGTATAAGTATTTTTTGTTTCTGGTGCTATTGGTCTTCTTCGTCCGGGAGTATCCTTACTGTTTCTATGCCGTTTATGGAGAGGAGGTACTGGGCATAGTCGTCCATCCTGTAGCCGACTGAATAGTAAATTTTGGTGATTCCTGACTGGATGAGTGCCTTTGTACAGTTAAGACATGGGAAATGGGTGACGTATATCACACAGTCCTTGACAGGTATGCCTTCCTTTGCACAGTATGTTATGCAGTTTAATTCAGCGTGGAGTGTCGCTATACAGTGTCCGTCCCGCATTGCATGTCCGACTTCATCACAGTGGGGTGTCTTTTTTCCCACGGAGCCGTTATAACCTGTAGCAACTATCCTGTTTTCTTTGTTTACTATGACAGCACCGACATTTGCACGGTCGCAGGTCGATCTTTCGGCGGCAAGAAATGCAAGTTTCATAAAGTACTGATTCCAGGTCTGTCTTTTTCTGCCTTTTTTCTCACCCATTACATATTCAAAGGATTTTTCCATTTAATAATTCCTCCATGTATATATGAATATTATAATCCATGGGGGACTTCTTTTGTTCTTAAAATTTCCACAGACAGCTGATAAAATAAAATTAAGTATTACATTATGATCTTTATTCAGGTAAAAGATTTAATTTCAGAATGAGGGGTGAATATTAATTGGCAAAGAAGAATTCTGACATAAAGTCTGAAAAAAAGTCTGACAAAAACTCTGATAGTAAATCCTATAAGAAGCCTGAGAAAAAATCCTCCGGGAAAACCACTGATAAAAAAGCAGACAGATTAAGCGATGAAGACAACCTCAAAAACAAGGATAAGAAAAAAGATATGAAAAAAGACGACAGGAAGAACAAAAAGAAAGACGACAGGAAGGACGATAAGAAGGGCCATGGGAAAGACGGCAGGAAGAACTACAGGAAAGATGAGCCTGAGAAAAAGGATAAGTCTCTGAAGGAAAAAGCTGAAGAGGCGGCAGTTGAAAAAGATTTTAAAGAAGCAGTCAAAAGAGCGGCTGAATCCGAAGAACTGATGGAAAATCCGACTATTACAATGGATGAGGACGAAAGATTCAGGAAGGATCTTAAATTAATGGAAAAATCACCCAAGGGAAAGGGACATAAAAAAGAAAAGAAGGAAAGTTCTGATAAAAAAGACGGTGAAAGGGGAACTGGGGAAACGGGTAAAGGTTTTTCTTCAGCAGAATGTTATCCCGAAGATTCTGAGAAACTATCTTCAGATAATGAAGAGGAGATGCTCACCGAAAGACTTTCTTATCTTCAGAGAAGGCTCATGGACCTTAAGATACCCGTCGTAATTGTACTTGAAGGTGCATATGCTGCCGGTAAGGG
>JBDHVQ010000052.1:0-11034 GCA_039809845.1 Clostridiaceae bacterium
ACCCTGTATTTTTCGCCCTTTATTTCTGCTTTTTCCTTATCGGATGCAAATTTTTCTGCAGCTTCCTTAATTTCCTTTAGGTCCATTCCGACTTCATCCGCAAAATTTGCAGCCAGTTTTTCACTCTGTTCTGCTATCTCATCATCCTTGTCAAAGTAAATTCCCGCCATCCTTTCATCGATCATGGCAAGGCTTCTGTCGAGGGATGCTACCGTGTAGAGATAGTAGTTATCCTTTGAACTTATGTCGTACCGGTCTGAGAAATATGAATATCCCACAGGTCCGAATTCTTCCTCGAAGGAATCTATTATATCCTGATAAGGGACATCTTTCTTTGAATAGATGGTTACATTAAGGTCGTAGTAATTTTCCTTCTTTGTAACGTGGACATCCATATCTGTTGTTTTGTCCTTGAATGTCTTGGGATTCTTAAGCTTTGAAACATCCCCAGTAACTTCAGTTATGAGATTCAGGGCTTTTTCCCTGTCAAAATCCACCAGTTTGTCATACCTTGAGAGTGCGGTATCTATAAGGTTCTTTCCCTCAGGTGAATCAAGTTCCTTGGGATCCTTTATCCAGAAGCTGAAGCCGTAGGAATATTCGACTTCCGAAGTTCCCTTTATGGGAAGAAGGGTAACATAGTTTTCCACGTCGTCCCAGTTGAAATAAATGTAGGTTTCTTCAAAGGTGGAATGGTGTTCCGCACCGAAGTCCTTCATTCCTTTTTCACTCTCTGACCATGCCTTATCAAAGAAGTCGGATCCGAATGTCTTTTCAAATTCCTGCACCAGGTATTTGTCTTTATAATCAGCTTCCCCGTCTTTTTTATCCTTGTTGTCTTTTTCTGTCGTGGTTTCTTCCTTGTCTTTGTCAGTCTCTTTTTCCTTTTCGGTTGTGGTCTCCTTATTGTCCTTTTCTTTCTCGGTGGTTTCTTCTTCTTCAGAAGTGGTTTCTTCCGGATCTTTTTCCGTGCCCTTTGTTGTTTTCTCTTCCTTTGCGGCTGTTGTCTTCTTTTCTGATGCTTCAGCCCTCTGAGGGGATGATACTGCTCCTAAACCTGCCAGAATACTTAATGAGAGAAGAAGTGACAGGAGGTTTTTCCTTTTCATGATTTATCCTCGCTTTTTTTGTTTTTAAAGTCCAGGGAGATGATTTTATCCTGTTAGTATGATTATAATTATCAATTGTTGATTTTTTATTAAGTAGAACCGGTCATTGGAAAACAATTTAAGAACAATTATGTTTATTCACTGTTGATTCTTAAAGCACCTGAATTATTCCGTACCGGGTTTAAATGTACTTCTCAGGACTCAGGAATGAGAACTCAGAAATGAGTACTCAGAAAATAAGAACCGGAACTTAGTGATTTCCATGCAGTGAGGAACAGTACGATTCTTTTTAAAAGGATAAATACCAAAAGGAAGGACAGATATTTTCCGCCCTTCCTCCGATGTCTGTTAAAGCTGTTCTATAAGTTCCCCTACGATTTCCTTGAAGTCGCCCACTATTCCGTAGTTTGCAACGTTGAATATGGGGGCATTGGGATCCTTGTTGATTGCTATTATAAGGTCTGAATCCTTCATACCTGCAAGGTGCTGAATGGCACCTGAAATACCGGTGGCAATGTAGATGACAGGTTTTACTGTCTTTCCTGTCTGACCTACCTGGTGGCTCTTGTCTATCCAGCCTGAATCCACCGCTGCCCTCGAAGCTCCTACTTCACCGCCGAGTTTCTTTGCAAGTTCAGCGATGATTTTGAAGCCTTCAGCTCCCTTCATCGCCCTTCCTCCGGATACGATGATCTTTGCATCTTCAAGGTTTACACCCTTCTTTTCAGAATGTACTGTATCAGTAACTTTAAACCTGATATCTGAATCTGAAAGTTCCGGTTTTACTTCCCTAAGTTCTCCGGTTTTTCCTTCCTTCATTTCGGGAAGATCCATAACACCTGGTCTTACCGTTGACATCTGTGGTCTGAATTCTGTATTTATTATGGTAGCCATGAGGTTACCTCCAAAGGCAGGTCTTGTCTGTAAAAGATCTCCTGTCTCTGCATCTATGTCGAGCTGTGTACAGTCGGCTGTAAGACCTGTGGTTATTCTTGATGCAACCCTCGGTGCGAGGTCTCTTCCTATGTTGGTGGCACCTATAAGGAATATTTCAGGCTTTTCATCTTCTATCATCTTTGAAATGACTTTGGTATAGCCGTCAGTTGTGTAAGTTTTAAGGTTCCTGTCATCTGCGTAGTAAACTATATCGCAGCCTGCCTTAAAGAGTTCCTCAGAGAGGTCCTTCATGTTTTCACCGAGAAGTACCGCACATAACTTTGAATTTCTCTTGTCAGCGAGCTTTCTTCCTTCACCTGCAAGTTCTAGGGCTACTTTCTGGAGTTTTCCTTCCCTCTGTTCGGCAAATACCCAAACGTTCTTATATTCTTCCCTGTTGTTTTCAAGTTTCATATCTGCCGCTCCTTAAATTACGTGATTTTCTTTAAGCTGTCTTATGAGTTCGGCTACAGCTTCTTTGGGTCTGCCTTCGATCTTTGTGCCTTTTACCACAACATCGGGTGTGAATGTCTTTTTAACGTTTGTAGGTGATGCCTTAAGGCCAGTCATATCCTGGGGAACTGAAAGCTCTGCATTTGTAAGCATTTTAATTTCCTTGTTGCCGTATGCATTGAATATGTCGCCGAGGTTCATGAGTCTTGGTTCATTGAGTTCCTTTATCGCGGTAAGAAGAACAGGCATTTCACCTTCAAGTACTTCGTACCCGTCTTCCAGGGCTCTTTCAACCCTAACCTTCTTTCCGTCAACTTCCACTTTCTGCACGTATGTGACCTGTGGGATGCCGAGTTTTTCTGCAATCTGTGGTCCTACCTGCGCAGTGTCCCCGTCAATTGCCTGTCTTCCGGCAAATATAATGTCGTAGTCACCGATCTTTTTGATTGCTTCAGAAATTACGTTGGATGTAGCCCATGTGTCTGATCCGCCGAATGCCCTGTCGGTAATTAGGTAAGCATCATCAGCTCCCATGCCGAGGCATTCATAGAGAACTTCCTTTGCAGCAGGAGGTCCCATGGATACAACTACTACTTCTGTATTTTCCCTGTCCTTATCCTTTAAAGCGAGGGCAGCTTCGAGGGCATTGGCATCATCGGGGTTTAAAATACTCGGAACGCCTTCCCTTATGAGTGTTCCCTTAACAGGGTCGATTCTTACTTCAGTGGTATCGGGAACCTGTTTTACGCATACTATTATCTTCATATTGGTTTTATCTCCTGATATTTAAGGTTGTTTTTTACGATTACCACTGAATGGTAACACCGGCTTCTTTAAAGTTTTTGATTTCGTCATCTGAATATCCGAGTTCTTTGAGGACCTCTTCGTTGTCTTTTCCGAGCAGCGGAGCTTTTTCAACTTCAGGGAGTCCCATGTTTTCAAAGAGTACAGGCGGTCTTACAAGTGCCTTTTCCCCTGATGGATAGTCCATCTTCATGAGGTAGTCGTTTGCCCATGCCTGTTCGTCTTCAAGAATTTCTTCCCAGAGCTGTGCCTTTGCAAATGGCATGTCGACTTCGGTAAGTACTTTTGTAAGTTCTTCCACGGTCTTTTTTTCCATTTCATCCTTTATGATGAAGTACATTTCCTGTGAAAGGTTATTTTCAACAAGGTTCTTTATGGGGAAGTACTTTTCATTGCCCACAAGATCTTCACGGCCTAAAGCCCTCATGAGGGGTTCATAGTAAGTGTCGTAGTTGGGGGCACATGTCTGGATGTATCTTCCGTCCTTTGTCTTCCAGCATGAAAGGAGTGGGTTTGCCTGTTTTGTCCTGTCAACTGGATATGGCTGTCCTGTTTCAGGATACTGTGCTGCCTGTATCATGATACCTATGTTGAAGAGGGCTGAATGGAATAAGGATGAAGTTACCTTTTCGCCTTCCCCTGTCTTCTGGGCATGGATTATTGCCGCAAGGATACCCGCCGCAAGGTTCATTCCCACGTTGTGGTCACCGAGCCCCGGTACTACCATCTGGGGTTCTGATCCCTGTGGATAAAGAGTTCCAAGATATCCTCCCCTTGCAAAGTAGGAGGTGAAGTCAAATCCCGGAAGATCCTTGTCAGGTCCCTTTTCTCCGTATCCTGTACATGTTGCATACACAACTTTAGGGTACATCTTGTGGAATGTTTCGTAGTCGAGACCCTGTTTTGCAAGTGCCTGTGGTCTGTTGTTGGTTACAAAAACATCACATTCAGCGAGGAGCTTGTGGAGAATTTCCTTACCCTTGGGGTCCTTTGTATTTATACATATGCCTTTCTTGTTTGCATTTTCAAGGTCAAAGGTGGTGTTTTCTTCCTGGGAAAGAGGTCTTCCTTCTGATGGTGCCGTATATCTTAAAGGATCTCCCTTGGGAGGTTCTATCTTTATGACTTCAGCTCCAAGGTCAGCAAGAAATCTTGTGGCAGCAGGAGCCGCTATGAATGTTGCAAGTTCAACTATCTTTATTCCTTCAAGTAATTTTCCCATATTTCCCCCTAATTCCTTTTTTCCTTCAAGAGCTGTGAAGATATTACTAGCTTCTGTATCTGGGATGTACCTTCGTATATTGTAAGAACCCTTGCATCCCTGTAGAGTCTTTCAACTTTGTATTCCTTGATGAATCCGTATCCGCCGTGGATCTGGACTGCCTTTGCACAGATTTCATTGCAGACTTCTGATGCGAAAAGTTTTGCCATTGAACATGCTTTTGTCGCAGGCTTTCCTGTATCGAGAAGGTATGCTGCATTGTATGCCAAAAGCTTCGCCGCCTGAAGTTTTGTTTCCATGTCAGCAAGGTCAAATGCTATGGACTGGAAGGAAGATATGGGTTTACCGAACTGCTTTCTGTCCTTTGAATACTGTATTGCCTCATCGAGGGCAGCTCCCGCTATTCCTATTGCCTGGCCTGCAATACCGAGTCTTCCGACTTCAAGGGTCTTCATTGCAGTTATGAATCCAAGGTCAATTTTTCCCAGGACATCGTCCTTGTGTATTCTTACGTTTTCCATGGTGATGTCTGATGTCGCACATCCTATCATACCCATTTTTTCTTCGGGCTTTCCAGGTGTAACGCCGGGAAGTTTCATGTCCATTATGAAGGAAGTGATTCCCTTTACTCCCTTTTCAGGAGAAGTTTTTGCAAATACTATACAGTAATCAGCAAGTGGTGCTGCAGTTATAAATGTCTTTGTACCGTTCAGTACCCAGTAGTCCCCGTCCTGCACAGCAGTGGTTGAAAGGGATGCCGCATCTGATCCCGCTTCAGGTTCAGTAAGTCCAAAGCAGAAGAGCTTTTCTCCGGAAATCATCTTTCTTAAGTACTTGTCCTTCTGTTCCGGTGTTCCCGCCATGAGTATAGGTGTTCCCATAAGTGAATTGGGTGAAGACAGATAGATTGAAGCTACACCTGATGCCTTTGAGATCTCTTCCATTGTGATTACGTAGGTTCTGTGGTCTGCACCTGCCCCGCCAAGTTCCCTCGGGAATTTTATTCCAAAGAATCCGGCTTTTGCCATTTCATTCAAGACTTCCCTTGGAAACTCGTGTGTCTCTTCAACCTTGTCGAGGAATTCCCTGGTGAAATAACGCTTTCCGAAGTCTTTTGCCAGTTTCCTGGCCATCTCATGCTGTTCAGTAAAATACATAGTTTTCTCCTGACCTCTTGAATTTTTGAATTTATATTGATTTTTGTATCTTAAAAACTTTAACTGTCCTTAACCTTTAAGTATATTTCTTATAATTACGGATATTCAGTTGCCTTCGCTGATATTAAGTTCCTTAAGTATCATCTTCTTAAGCTGCCTTGAATCGGTCTTCCCGCTTTCAAGACGGGGAAAGTCTTCCATTATTACGACGTATTTTGGTACCTTGAATGATGCTATCCTGTCACCGACATATTTTCTTATATCTTCTCCCTTAAGGAGAGAACATCCGTCCAGTATGACAGCCGCTGCTATTTCTTCTGTCATCACTTCGTCGGGTACACTCATTACCCTCGTTTCTGAAACTCCGGGTATGTCGGTGATGGAAGCTTCTATTTCCGCAGGGGATATATTTTCTCCGCCGCGTATTATTATGTCGTTCTTTCTTCCTGTGATATGGAGATTTCCCTTACTGCAGATGAATCCGAGGTCCCCTGTGCGGAGCCAGCCTTCCTCATCCACGGCAAGAGATGTTTCAATGGGAAGTCCGTCGTATCCCATCATGACGTTGTAGCCCCTGGCTTCAATTTCTCCGTTCTGGTCTTTTCCGAGGATTTCCCCGGTTTTGATATCCTTTATCCTTATTTCCTGGTGGTCGCAGGGGTGTCCTGCTGAAACACTCTTTTCCCTTACTGAATCGGAAAAGGAAGTCATGGTTATGCAGGGTGAAGTCTCTGTCTGTCCGTATGACTGCTGGAGATTTTCTATGCCCATGATTCTTACAATATTCATGTAGTCCTTTGGTATGACAGGGGCCCCTGCAATTATTCCCGATCTTAAACTGGAGATGTCGTAATCCCTTAAAATGGGATTCCTTATCATGGAAATAAACATTGAAGGAACACCATTTAAGATAGTACATCTGTTGTTTGATATGCACTCAAGAACCGACCTTGTCCTGAATACATTTAGTATATTTATTGATGCCCCTGCCGACAGCATCGCAAGAAACCCTGAGGTGAATCCGAAGCAGTGAAAGAGGGGCACCGAAAGGCATAGCCTGTCGGTGTCGTCCCAGTTCATTTCGTAAACTATACTCCTTGCGTTGTTTACAAGACTCCTGTGTGATAAAAGCACTCCCCTCGGGAGTTTTGTTGATCCTGATGTAAACATTATTACAGCAGCATCACCGGGCTTTGATGTCTTTTTAATGGGCTGTCTCTTTCTTCCGGATATTTCAGGCTTGAAGGTCTGGGGCATTTCGATATAGTTTCTGATTCTGACTTTTCCCTTAAGTCTTATCGACCATAATACTTCCTTGAAATTGATACCCTTATGGCCTGAACCGTATATTATATGGGAGACACGGCTCATGGAAAGTACATTTTCAATTTCGTCGGCTTTATAGGATGTATTGACGAGGACCGGAAGTGCCCCGATTTTTGAAAGTGCCAGGACCCATATAATCCATACCGGTGAATTTTCCGCCCATACAGCCACCCTCTGTCCTTCCTCAACGCCCAGGAATTTAAGCCTTTCAGCCGCAACATCGGAATAAATATCCGTTTCCCGGTAGGTGTAGGTATCCCCGAAGTATTCCATGAATACCTTTTTTGAAAACTTCAGGGACTGTTTCCTGAAAAATTCAGGAATGGTTATATCAATTAGGTCCATAAGGATACCCCTCGTCCTATGCCAGTGAATCCCTGAATGTTTCTATTATCGTCCTCGCCTGGTCAAAGTTTTCCATCTGTCTGTCTATTTCGATGAAGGCTGAAGGAATTCCTGCTGAATCGAGTTCCTTCTTTATTATCGGATAATCGAATTCCTCAGGATCGCAGAATTTCATCTGTACGTATACAACCCCTTCGGCTCCGTTGTCCTTTACAAGATCCCTTATAAACGCTGCCCTGTTCTTGTCCGCATCAAAGAGAACTGAACAGTTGTTCATATTGCCGTATTTTTCAGCGAGGGCATCGAGGGGGTCTCCGTTTTCCGGTGCATCCACCCTGTACTGTCTTGATTCAGCTGCGATATCATCGGCCGCTATTGCAAATCCTGATTCATCGAATATCTCAAGAAGATTTTCGTTGTCCATTAAAATCCCTGAAGTAACCACAGGAATTCTCCTGACTTCATGCTTTTCATGGGACTTAAGTTCGCCTAATAGTTCCCTCAGAAGTTCAGAATGTTCTTCCTTTTTCATGAAGAATGCACTTTTAAACACATCAGATCTTGAAAGGGCGGAAATTTCAGGATGAAGTCCTGCAATCTTTGCAAATTCCCTCATGAGTTCATTGTGTTCGTTGTATATCCTTATTGATTCTTCCAGTTTTTCAGGAGAATACTTAAGGCCGGTAACCTTTTCAAGGTCCCTTATCACTCTCCCGTAACTGTCCCTTGTGAATTTTCTTCCAAAATCATTGTTTCTGTTCTGTGGGTATGTCATGGGGATGAATTCAATTCCCTTTACCGCATACTTCCAGTTCTGTCCGAGGCACTTCAGTGAATCACAGAGAGCCGGAATAACTATTGCAGAAGCTCCGTCATAGGTTCCCTTCATGCCAAGTTCAAGAACTGTCTGCATTACAGAGCATATGAAAGCCGGGAAGTAGGATTTTGCTTCATTTATTTCGATGTCTCCTCCCCATGCCCCCATGGGTACTATACCCATGGAATGGATTATCTCCTCGGGAGTATATACGGGAACACAGAGAACGACCTTTTCGCCGTTATCCACATAATTTTTAAACTGTCCTTCAGGGTTACCTGCAATCTCTTCAAATTTCTTCAGTATATTTTCAAGTGCCATGGTCTTATGCTTCCCCCTTTCTTTCGTCTATTATTTCTGAAAGGGCCTGGACCCTCGTTTCATACTGTGCATCGGAGAAGTTTCTTGGGTCTGCCTGATCGCCGTCAAATGAAGTTACGGGAATATCGCAGGCATCTCCTATCTGTCTTGACATCTCGTACATGAATCCTGACCATAACTTACATGACCTGTTGGTATGCACGAGAAGCCCTTCAGTTCCAGTCTTCTTCGCTATGTTTATCCTCTTGTCCCTCGCGTTTTCAAGGCTCATCGCATTGGGTACTTCGCAGTAACATTCTATAAGTCCGTCGAGGTCGTCGTATAAAAGGCCGAAGGCATCTGCATAAATCGTACCGACCATGTTCATTCCTCTGTTTTTAAGAGCTGAGAACGTTGTCCTTAAGTGAGGCCAGCATGCAATACCTTCCCACATGATTCTCTGCTTTTCTTCACCCTTGAATGTTGATTTTCCTTCCTTTACAAACTGGTCGTATTCTTTTATAAGCTGTTCAAAGGCTTCTGCAGCTTCAACGGTTCCCCTTGCACATACTGCAACGGCCATGTGGTTTAAAAGGTCAAAACCTGAAAGCGGTGACGGTTTGTATTTTGTGTAGTCAGTGGCTGTAAGCCATGCCCTTGAAGTCCTGTTTGATATTTCCATGACTTCCTTAAACTTTTCATCGTCCCATTTCTTTCCTGTTATTTCCTCGAGCTGCTTTATGGCATCCTTGAACTGTGCCTTTACGTATTCTATCTGTTCTTTTGATACTGTGTAGTCCGGGTTATATGGAATATCGATTAGAATCATGGGGATATTCCTTTCCTTTGCTATGTTTTCGTACCATTTGATCATGCAGTTGCAAATATTGTTGCAGCACAGTACAAAATCCGGCTGGGGCATATTCTGTTCCGGTGCGTCCTTGACGTCCATGTATGCCAGAGAAATCCTCGCATATGCACATATATCGTTTGAATAGCCTTCACCTTCGGCATAGTCACACATCTTTTCGCCGGCTCCCCTTGCAGCTATTGCCGCTGCCTGGTTTTCCGGATAACATACCTTTACTCCGAGAGTCTGGAATATTTCCTGCGGGAAGTTTGAAGCACACCAGCCGATCTTTTCCCCTCTGTCCTTGGCTTCCTGAACTTCCTTATAGTGGTTTACGATTATCTGTCCCAGTTTATACTTGGCGGAATTCTTGTCCACCGGTGGTTTTTCCTTGGGCTTTACCTGTTCCTGTACCTGAGTCTTTTCTTCACTCACTCTAAGTTCCCCCTTTAATATCAGTATCTATATAAACTTCCCCCCGGAAAGTTCTATGCGTTTTCCTTTTCGTATTTATCCATGGCAGAAAGTGCAGCACCGAGAGCCCCCGCAAGCTGGGACAGCTCAGAATGATAAAGCTTTATGTCAAGATTGTTCTCTATTGCGCGTCTTACCCCTGCATTTTTGGCAACCCCGCCGCTCATGCAGACCTTTTCCATGACCCCGACCCTTTTGACAAGGGATGAGACCTTGGTTGCAACGGATTCACAGATACCCGCCACAAGGTCTGGAATTGCAGTTCCCGAAGACAACCTGCTTATGACTTCAGATTCTGCAAAAACAGTGCAGGTGGATGATATCTTTGCAGGAGTGTCGGATAAAAGTGCAGTTTCTGATAATTCATCTATATCCATTCCGAGAATCCCCGCCATTACATCGAGGAATCTGCCGGTTCCTGCAGCGCATTTGTCGTTCATGAGGAAGGTTAAAAGCTTTCCGTCCTCACTTAATTTCATTACCTTGGAATCCTGTCCTCCGATGTCGATTATGGTCCTGACATCAGGGAAGAGGAACTTCATTCCCTTGGCATGGCAGGATAATTCACTCATATCCCCGTCGCCGTCAAAGTTTTTTCTGCCGTATCCGGTAACTATTATTTTTGCTGTATCTTCCTTTTTAATACCCGATTCCTTTTCAATGGCTTCCATTGCTTTTTCAGGTCCCCTTGTTCCGGTACCGGATTTTATGAGGGAAGTTCCGACTATTTCCCTGTTTTCATCTATTAGACAACATTTTGAAGTGGTAGATCCTATATCTATCCCCAGTGTGTATACCATACAATCCCCCGTTTCCTGCATACTAGGATACAAGTTCAAAGCCCATAAAATATCTGAATGATAAAAAATAACAAATATTTCAATTTACCGTTTAATCTATAACTAAAATTTAAACCTTTATGGCTGAAATGTAAAGGATTAGACAAGGGAGATTGAATATCTTTTGTCAAGTATTCCGCAAAATCTATCACCTTTATGCGTATATTTCAAACAATTAATCAATCCTGATTCGATATCGGTGACGCTTTATTAAATATTTGAATACTTGTATACCGGCCGATGTTTACAATAATGACAATTAACAGTCCGGCAATTTAACATAAAGGCAATAATCGGAGCCGGCAGTTCCCCGCCGGCTGTGTAAACATTTAATATTTTATTCAGAAATTAAATAACTTAACTTCTCAGAGGCTATTGGATTTCATTGACATTCCACTTTAT
>JBDHVQ010000053.1:0-10913 GCA_039809845.1 Clostridiaceae bacterium
CTACTAAACATAAATGCATTTAATTAGCATTCATCCTGTTATTATGTTATAAAAGTTTAACATTTATTATTTTATACCGGATTATTAACTGACAATAATTTCAGAAGAAGACCAAGCGACCGGCAATCCAGAAACAGAAACGGTTGTAATAACAGAAGATGAAATAAAGCCAGAATCCGGTTTGTTGCTGATAACTCCCCAAGATGACATGGATTCAGGCAATGAAAATATATCACTTCCCACAGAAAATGAAGATGAAGGAGCTGACATTGTATCAAAAACAGGAATTGATTCGGAAATAAAAATAGAAATCAGATCTGAAAATAATCTGAAGATAAAAAAGATCCTGAAATTTCCGCAAACACTCCAAAAGCTTCAGCTCCAGAAGGCAAAGAAATAACAACTGGAAGTGAAATATCTTCTAAGGATGTTTCACTTAAAGATGATTCCGGAAATGGGAATGATAAAGACTCTTCTGAGATTCATAAAACAGAAAAAGATTCCGTAAAACCTGGTATCGCTATTAATTCTTCAGATTTGACTGAAACGAATGATACTAAAGCCATATCAGATCTCAAAGTTAAAAATGATAAAAATGCCGGAAATAATTCGCCCTCTTCAGAGAAAATAATAATTACTGTCGGTAATTCAGATTATGAAATCCCTCGTTTAAAAGAAGCAGAAGGAAAAGAGAACCTAATAGATACGGTTGTAGAAATAGTCACTAAGGAATCTCATCCGGCAACTGAAAAGAATTCTTATTCTATGATCAAGAAAGAAAATATTACCGACGGACTAAAGAATAAAACAGTTAAGAATGAAGAAACTACAGGAAAGGTCCATATTACCAGGGATTCAGAAAATGATACTCTTAATTTGATTGCTGAAACAGATAAAGAAACTGTATTGCCTCACACCGGTGTAAAGCACTCCATACCACATATTTTACTGGGTCTTGTTTCATATATCGGCGGAGTTTTTGGCTTCAGAAGAAAAAAATAATACTGAGGGTTCAGAGAAATTTTAATATAATTATCAATGCAAAAAGATACTTCCATAATTTAAACTGGAAGTATCTTTTCGTATTATCTGTTCCCGTTATCTTGCATTTCCACCGGCAAAAGTAATGTAAGTCACTTTACCGTCAACAATTCTTACTGCAGAGTCTTGAGAATTAAGATTTTCACCCATATTATTGAAATAATCTATTCTTTCTTCTTTTTCTCCCATTATTCCAATCTGTGTGTACTCAAAATTCTCTGCCATTTCAAATGTCAGTTCAATCTCCGGTAACTGGATAATTTCATTGGTAATCTCATTTTTTAATCTTGGCTTTCCCCATATTGTCAGTTTGCCATTTTCTATCTTCATTTTACTGATCCATTCTTTTTCAGGTGGGTTATTTCCAGCAAGTTCTTTTGAAAGAGCAACTCCATCAAAAAGGTATGTTCCGGTCATAATATCAGCTTTGTTGAAAGGCTTTTGTCCTTCCGGCTTCTTTTCTTCATCAGCTGATTTATCTGAGGCTCCGGTAATCTTCTTAACTTCATTTTCATCAGATGCTTTTTCGCTGTCTTTATTCTGGGTATCAGAAATCACTGTTTCGGATTTGAATTCTTCTCCCTTTATAACATCTGAGTCCTGAGATTTGTCTTCAGTTTCTTCTCCGGAGATTTTATCTGAATCATTATTGAATTCTGATTCACCCGTGATTTTATCTTCTGATATTGGTTCTTCTGTCTCTTTATTGTCCTCTGGTACAGATGTTTCGTCATCCTTTTTATCTGAATCTGAATTAATCTTTCTTATTGGCTTTGTTTCATTTGAAGGAGTGTTGTCCGTAATTTCATTTACTTCTTCTTTCTCTGTTACTTCTTCTGATTCAGTTGTAAATTCTTCATCAGATTTTATCTCAGTTTCCTTTTTCACCTCAGGATCTGAATTTATTATCTTGATGACGCTGTTATCTGCAGTTTCATCTTTTGAAGCTGATTCCGTATCTTCAGAAGCCTTATCCATATTATCTGAATCTTTCTCTGATTCCACTGATGTTGTGATTTCAGGTTTCATTACAGGCTTTTCAGAAGCTCTGTAGAATATTACATCTTCATCCTGACTGAAAATAATTCCTTCTCCTGTGAAGTAATAATCGGCTGAATCTAGGTCCTTCAGGTGAATTTCTGAAATTTTTTCGTGATCCGAGGTCAATCCCCTTCCCTTCAGAAGCTGCTTTTTCATCTGATGCGAGCATTATACTTCCTTTTTCGAAGTATATTACCTGTCCTTTGAAGGGTTTTCCGTTGTGTTCGTATGCGGTATAAATCTTTGTAAGTGATTCTTCAGATTTAAGTTCTGAAGGCTTTGCTCCTGGTTTAAGTGATTCTATAATTTCTTTATCTGAAAGATTTTCTTTTTCCTTTGCAGGAGTTTCAGAAGAAGTTTCAGTTTCTTCCGGTTCTGTTGTTATTTCTTTTTCCTCATCCTCAGATGTTGTTTCTTTTTCAGATTCTCCATTTATGGTTCTGGTTGATTCTGTAAGTGTTGATGTAGCAGGTTTATCATCTTCTGTTTTGTTTTCATCTGCCTTCTTATCTTCACCGCCGATTTTTCTTGCTACTCCATATTCCTTTTCCCTTGCTTCTTTTTCCTCATCGGTTTCGCCGGATGTTTCAGAAGCATTGGATGTATTTGAAGATGAAATATTTTCAGGTGAATTTTCTTCTGTTACTGTACTCTCTGAAGTCTCTTCCGGTGTCATAGGCGTTATTACAGTGTTTGAGGTGTTGGAAGTATTTGATGTGTTTGAGTAATTTCCGGAAGTCTTATCCTTGTCCCTTTCCTTCTCTTTTTCCTTCATGTCGTTCAGCTGATCCTTGATGTCCTTGTCCTTTGCCGCAGTCTTTGAAAATTCAAGGAACATATCTATCAGCTGCTTCTTTTCTTCTGCTGTAAGTTTATCCAGAAGTCCCATTTCTTTGAGCTTTTTGTCCACAATCTTTTCAAGGTCAGAGTAACTGAGGTTTATATTGATGTTGTTTACTATATACTGCTTGATATCTATAATGAAGAGGTTGAACTCCCACTTGTAATAATAGATGTAAGTATTGTTCTGTATGATGTAGTTTGTCACGTACAGTTCATTCTGTGCAGCTTTCATTCTTCCTGAATCAAGTCTGATATTTGACATCAAATGCCTTGTAGATACCTGCAAGGGCTGATTCTCCTGTAACAGGCTTTATGGATCCTACGGCAACATAAACATCTGTTATCCCTGCGGTAAGACAGGCATTTTCATACTGGAGACGTGAAACCTGTGTGATATTCTCCGGGGTTGTAATGGCAAGATCTATGCCTGAACCCTTCTTTTCTTCAACGACGGCAACAGAAGAAATCATTTCTGCATCGATGTGTATATTCCCGTATTAAGATAATTATCAAGGTCATAACCAAGGACCGGTTCAACCGTCATGCCGTTTAAAGACTCAATTCCCAGAAGTTCAGCAGTTCGTATCCTCTCACCGGCTCAAAGGCCCGCACCGTATATAAATGTCGGATTTTTAATTACCGCAGCAGAAACAGCCTTTGGGACACAAAGAATACCTGCCAAGAAAATAAACAGGACGGACAATACACTGAATTTAAGTTTTCTCAATTTACTCAAACACCCCTTTTGATTTATTCCACCTAATGTATCATCAAGGAAGGGAAGTTAATAAACATTATTTAATTATAAGATGTTAAATTCTTTTTTATGAAATACCAAAGAATAATAAATGAATTTTTGAGGACGATCAGATCCTCTTTATGAGAAAATACGGGATAAGACAGAAAAATTTACGGCACCGGAAAAACTCCGCTGCCGTTAAATATAATGTTCTTTATATCTGTTATTCAGAATAAGTTCCCGGCTATTCTTTTACGGTATCCTTCTTCATCTGTATAAGATCTTTTACCAGGATGTCCGGTGTTTCCCTTGCTGTAAAATGACCGCCTTTTTCTGTCTCTGTAAATTTCTTAATGTTATCGTATTTTCCTGCCAGCCGTCCGATCGGTATTGATATATCATGGGGAGCTGAAAGGACATAGATGGCGACTTCGTTCTTTTCCGGTTCACTGCCCCATTCTAAAGCAGCTCCTTTATAATATCTCATCGAACCGGGCATCGTTTCATTAACCCAGTAAACCATGGCAGTATCTGTAAGATCTTCCCTTTCAATTTCAATATCCGGGTCTTTCCACGAAAGGAACTGGGATGCAATCCATGCCATGAGCCCTGAAGGTAAATCATTAAAAGCGTATGCAAGATCCTGTGGTTTTGTCGACTGGACAACCGCATAACCCATGAGTTCATTTTGATATCTTTCAGAAGCTTCAAGTGATTCTCTTTCTCTTTTGTCATTACCTTCTATTTCATCTTCACTTTTTATAGCCGCATGGTTAAGCATGATGGTATGAAACCCCGCAATCCTGTCAGGATGCATTGCCGCCATTGCCCTTCCGACTGCAGCTCCCATATCCTCCCCGTGGACGTAGAATTTCTCTTCAGTAATACCGCTCATAAGATCCATCAGGGATGTGACAAAATCCATTAAACCGTAATCCTTCAGTGGTCCACCGGGACCGAATCCTGGCATTACCGGAATTATGACATCAAATTCACTTTCAAGCTTTTCTGCTGCACGGAAAAAGCCCAGGGATGAATCGATCCATCCATGTAGAAGAAGGAGTTTCGGAAGTTCTTCAGAGCCAGTCCTGTTGAAGTAAATTTCAGCTTTGCCGGCTTTTACCATGTAAAACGGAATCGAATTATACTTTTTTTCTATGCTCTTCATGTCATAGTCATTTTACCAGTAGCTTATAAGTTTTTTCATGAAAGTAAATTAACACTATTACTGTCGAGGAGTTTTCTGTCTTCATCGGGGAATCTGGTTCTTCCAAGTCTCTCTTTAAGATCACTGATAACATCTTCCTTTACTTCGTATCTTACTTTCTGGATTTTCATAATTCCTCTCCCGTTTCCAAAGTTTTATTAAAATCACTTCCACTTCAAGAGTAAACTATTAATTAAGTCAGAGGATTAATATAATAAAAATAATGTATGAATGGTACATGGACATTAAAATTATATAAAAGGACATGTTTTAAATACCTAACCTTAACTGAACAGAACAGAAAAGAAAATAAGGGGATAAAGATGAGGTAGTATTAATACCCTATCTTTATCCCCTTATCTGAGGTTTGGTGGCTTCACTCGGAATCGAACCAAGGACACGAGGATTTTCAATCCTCTGCTCTACCAACTGAGCTATGAAGCCGGACCTGAGATGATATTGATAATTTTACAACGCAAATACTCCTCAAGTCAATATTGATTAACAAAAATCTATTCATTACTTATACCTTGTTTCTATACCCGGCTTGGATTTTTCTCCTTTTTCAGCGGAATTCCCCTGTTGAGCCTCTTAATTACCAGAAGGTAGAAAAGTATCACACCAACTATTCCCTTGAATACTGTACTTATTGAAATTGCCCACCATATCCCGTTTATGCCGAGGGATGTATTCATAAGAAAAAGAGCTGCAGGAATTCTCATAATCTGAAAGAATGTATTTGATACAGACGGAATCTGGGTTAATCCAACTCCGTTGAAAGCACCGTTGGTTGATATCTCAAGGGACTGGAAGAACTGGGATATACCAAGAATTACAAGGTATTCCACACCCATTGTTACTACGTGTTCAGGTTCCGGTATGAAGACTGAAAAAAGCTGCCTTGGAAATACCATGAGCAGGAAAGTTGCAAAAAGCCCTATACCTCCGACTATTGCAGATCCTTTGATAAATCCTTCTATTACTCTCCTGTACTTTCCTGCACCGTAGTTCTGCCCTGTGAAGGCTGACAGAGCCGATGAAAAACCTGAAGCCGTCATCCATGACACAGATTCTATCTGTGCTCCGACCCTTTGCACGGCAACTGCCTCAACGGATGCCACTGCAACTATCCTTCCGATGTACACTGAAATGAGTGAGAACATAAGACTC
Organism: Clostridiaceae bacterium; assembly: GCA_039809845.1. GTDB lineage: Bacteria > Bacillota > Clostridia > Clostridiales > Clostridiaceae > JG1575. The sequence goes on from JBDHVQ010000053.1 coordinate 6,042, forward strand.
TGTATTGCAGCAGGTCCTCCGGTTTTAATAACTGAGGATGCCCATTCACGTCTGAATGGCGCAAAAATCTCGAATTTCAGGTACCTGTCCTTCTTGGTCCTTATATAGAAAATGAGGATTATGAAGGTCACAGAATATGCCAGTATGGAAGCTGCGGCAGAACCCACTGTCCCGAGTCTGGGAAGTCCGAATGCACCGTTGATAAGACAGTAACTCATGAAAATTTTTACCACCACACCTGCAAGGTTTGCAGTAAAAGGCACTTCAGAATATCCCCCTGCATTCAATATTCCTGTGAGCAGAAAATTGAGGAAGAGTATTGGTATTGCAAATGAGAGTACTGTCATGTAGGATTCCGCCATTTCTATAACCTGAGGGTCTCTCAGGTTGAAAAAGGCAATGAATTTATCCCTGAATAAAAGTCCCACAATGAGGTACAGTATTCCAAGGATTACTGCAAGCTGGACAGAAACCGTAGCATAGTTTGCAGCTGCCTCTTCGTCCTTTCTGCCAAGACTCTGTGATACATGGACTTCAGCACCCACCCTTAAGAGCATGATAAGCCCCTGGGAGAGCATGAGGAAAAAACTTGCTGTTCCCACGGCACTTACTGCCTTATACCCTAAGGACCCCACAAACTTCATGTCAAAGAGGCTAAATGCCATCTGTATGAACGAAGATCCCATAATGGGAAGTGCAAGTTTTGTTATTACGGGAAAAATATTCCCTTCTGTAAGATCTGTTTTGGTTCTCTGCATATTTTAAATTTCCTTTCCTGCCCTTTTCTTTCCTTCTTCACTGGCAAAGACCTTTCTCTTCATTGTCTTTATTTCCGGGACATGCCTGTATCTTACGGCAGACCAGTCTTCATCCACGGAAAACTGGGAAACAGGTTCATAACCGAATTCCCCGAATTCTCCCCATAATATATCCCTCGATAAATCTGATTTATATTTCTTCGAGGTCTTTTTAGGATAGATTATCCATAACCGTCCTTCCGGATTAAGATTACCCATTAGAATATCCTTATTATCCCTAAGGACTTTAAGAGTTTCGGCAAAAAACATAATAAAATCTCTCCTGCCGGAAAAGCTCTCCGAAGGAACAGGTTCCAACAGTTTTATTATTTCATTACCGGGTATTTCAGGAGCATTTATTATCATGCTTTCCATTCCTTCCTTATACCCAAGTTTCTTCAGCACTTTTTCCAATTCAAACCTTCTTTCCGGTATTTTTAGTCAGTATTATCCCGTGGTCTTTCTCTGCGGTATTTCCCTTCGAACACTTATGTATTTATTATCTCCGGCTTTAATTTCCGGTTCTGAATGTGTATCTCACAAGATTATTTATTTTTAAGAATATTTCCTTCTGTTTTCAAGGTCATACATCAGATATGGAAAGATTTTAACACAGAAGGTTATGGACATGTAAGTATGTCCATAACCTCCAGTATTGGTTTTATATTATTCTGTATTATATCCTGACTCTGATTATTATATGTCCCTTGGATAAGTCTTTGAATAATTCTCTTTAATAAGTGTCTTAAACTATCTTCAGTGTCCAGTCTTCACAGTTCCATATATGGGTAGCGACACCTTCGTAGAAATCAGGTTCGTGGCTTACTAGGAGAACTGAGCCTTTATAGTCCCTGATTGCCCTTTTAAGTTCGTCTTTGGCATCCTGGTCGAGGTGGTTAGTAGGTTCATCGAGTACCAGTATATTTGATGGCCTGTTGATTATTTTGGAAAGGCGCAGTTTTGCCTTTTCACCGCCTGAGAGTACTTTTACCTGGCTTTCTATGAGTTTTGTTGTGAGTCCGCACTTTGCAAGTGCTGATCTTACTTCGTACTGTGTATAGCCGGGGAATTCCTCCCAGAAGTCTTCGATGCAGGTCATGCTGTGGTCTGTCTTTGATTCCTGTTCAAAGTAACCGATTTCCTGGAACTCTCCTTTTTCTGCCTTTCCTTCGAGTGGTTTTATAAGTCCCATTAAGGATTTTAAAAGAGTGGTCTTTCCAAGTCCGTTGGCACCTACGAGGGCAATTCTCTGTCCCCTTTCCATATAAAGGTCCAGGGGTCTTGTAAGGGGTTCATTATAGCCGATTACAAGTCCTTCAGTTTCAAATATCATCTTGCCCGTGGTTCTTGCTTCCTTAAAGTTGAATTCGGGCTTCGGCTTTTCTTTGGTCAGTTCAATCCTGTCCATTTTGTCGAGCTTTTTCTGCCTCGATTTTGCCATATTGGATGTTGCAACCCTTGCTTTGTTCCTTGCCACAAAATCCTCGAGCTTTGCTATTTCCTGCTGCTGCCTTTCATATGCTGCTTCAGTCTGCTTCTTCTTCGCTTCGTAGATATCCTGGAATGAATTGTAATCCCCCACGTACCTTGTGAGTGTCCTGTTGTCCACATGGTATATGATGTTTATGACGCTGTTTAAAAATGGGATGTCATGGGATATTACTATAAAGGCATTCTCATAGTCGTTCAGGTATCTTTTAAGCCATTCTATGTGCTCCTCGTCGAGGTAGTTTGTGGGTTCATCGAGAAGCAGAATGTCCGGTGCTTCAAGGAGGAGCTTTGCAAGGAGAACCTTGGTCCTTTGTCCGCCTGACAGTTCATCGGCGGCACGGTCAAGACCTATATCCCTTAATCCAAGACCCCCTGCCACTTCCTCTATTTTGGTCTCGGTATTATAAAACCCCGAATGGTCGAGAAGGTCCTGTAAAGTTCCCATGTCATCCATGAGTTTTTCCATTTCATCAGGATCAGCCTCAGCCATCTTATCTCCTATGGCTATTATTTCTTCTTCCATTTTGTAGAGGTAGTCAAAAGCAGTTCTTAAAACTTCCCTTATGGTCATGCCCTTTTTCAGCACGGCATGCTGATCAAGATAACCTGTTCTAACTCTCTGGTTCCACTCGACGGTTCCTTCATCAGGCATGAGTTTCCCCGTTATTATGTTCATGAAGGTCGATTTCCCTTCTCCGTTTGCTCCTATTAAACCTACGTGCTCTCCTTTTAAGAGTCTGAATGATATATCTTCAAAAATTGCCCTGTCCCCGAATCCATGGGAAAGGTTCTTTACTGTCAAAACGCTCATATTTCACCTTTAAATCAAAAAATTTTATCCGAAGTACATTATATCAGTATAGGTTCAGTTTTTGTATTTTATTCTCTTTAAAAATTACTTCTTAATTAGCATGTGTCACTATGATTGCCGGAGCTACAGCATTACTTCCGAGCTTTTCTCCAAAGAATTTCGGAAAACAGTTTTCATCAGGGAAATTCTGAAGATCAACCCAGATAAGTTCTTCTTTAAGATTATTATCGGCAAAAGATAATTCCGAAGAAGAAAGTTCTTCACCGTTGTAATCCATCAGGTAGTAAAATGCAGTTTCGTGGAAGAGACTGTTTTCTGAATCGGAAAAAAAGTTTTCATGTATAAAAAGAAGCTTTAAGGCTTTCATCTTTACACCTGTCTCTTCAAATATTTCCCTTTCACACGCTTCTTCAGAAGTTTCACCGATTTTTACAGCGCCGCCCACAGAGTAGATGTATGGATCCCTCTCATTTTTTATCATAAGAACTTTGCCGTCTTTTATTATCACACCACATGCTCTCATTCTGAATTTTCCGTCTTCACAGGAAAATGAAATATCGCGTCCCATACTCTCACTCCTTCATAAATGAATTTTACTCAAGGTAAAAATTTTACCATGCTGCCCGTTCTTTTCAAGCTGTTTTTTCTATGTCTTTTTCTATTCTGACAGCTTATTCTTCTATTCTTTTTGAAATAATATTCCGGCTTTACTTCTTTTCTATACATATCGATATTTGTTAAATCAATGGAGTATGTCCTACGGATTGATTGTATTTTATTGACAGAATATGGTTTATCCTTTATATATCCTATACTTCTTTTCTATTATTCAGTGAGCTGCTTTCCTTCATACTTTCAGAAGCTTCTTCCATGGAACTGAATACAGTGTTTCCGAGGTATTCCACTCCCCCTATGACAAACTGGTTCTGTCCGTAAGGAACATAGTGGTTTTTATATTCACCCGATGTGGCTATCCTTATATCTGAATTATGGCAGTATACTTTTCTTTCCCTGATGCATTTTTCTTTAAGTTTTTCAAGTATCCTTCCTTTGAAATTTTCGTCTTCTGTCTCTTCATCCAATACTTCTTTTAGGGTTTCAAGGGCCTTTTTAATCCCTATGGCTATTCCAAGTTCCATGGCAACGCCGGTGTCATTTCCGGTAAGATCTGCGACTATTACATCGCTTTCAGTTACGGCATCAAAGTCACCTTTGAAAATATCACCAGCGGTTGGAAGTTTTGCTTTGTCATTTATTGGTTCCTCTATAGGGTTATACCATGCGAAATCCGGGAATTCTTCCCTCAGTATTTTACCTTCTCTTATCCTTTCCCTTACCTCAGCACTGCTGAACAAGGGTCCTGCTATATATCCTTTTTTCATTTTCTGTCCTTTCTGTCGGTTTTCCGACATGAAAAACTCTCAAAAGAGCAGCCTTTGTCACCTTTCTTTTCCCAATAAAACGTATCTTTAATGAAAGAATATAAAATATCCGGAAAAACTTGACAGAGACTCTTATTTAAGGCATTATTATAACTATCGTAATTGAAACGGCGGGGTGTAGCGCAGCTGGTAGCGCACTAGACTGGGGGTCTAGGGGTCGCAAGTTCAAGTCTTGTCACTCCGACCATTAAAATCCGGGAGCATTGAATGTTCCCGGATTTTTGCTTTTTTGTTCTTATTCTTCCATATTTTCGGATTCCGTGTCTTCTTCAAGGAATCTTAATAGTTTACTGAGGACCGACCTTACTGTCCTTCTTCTTATCCTGTTTCT
>JBDHVQ010000054.1:0-10783 GCA_039809845.1 Clostridiaceae bacterium
TGGCTTTGTGGTTTCCGTCTTAGTTGTTGTAGTTGGCTTAGTGGTTTCAGCTGCCTTAGTGGTAGTTGTTGTAGTTGAAGTGCCTGCTGGATTTATCCATGAACCAGGTTCTCCCTTAACTCTGGAAATATTTACCATACCGTTGAAGGTTTTATAGATGAAATATTTTCCTGCAGAATAAGTGCCTACGGGGTTTTCACCTGTTCTTGCATCTTCAGCTGTCATATATCTTACTGCTGATGAACTAAGGGAATAAGTATATTCATCTGATTTTGTGGTTGTTGTCTGGGTTGTTGCTGCTTTTGTAGTTGTGGTTGGCTTTGTTGTTTCAGCTGCCTTTGTTGTAGTCGTAGCTGCCGGAGTTCCTGCCGGATTAATCCATGAACCAGGTGCATCCTTTACTTTGGATATATTGATCATGCTGTTATGGGTCTTATAAATGAAGTAGGTTCCTGCTCCGTAAGTTCCCACAGGATTTTTTCCTTCCTTAGCATCATCTGCTGTTCCATATCTTATTGCTGAAGTAGTAACAGTGTAAGTATTCTTTTCAGCTGCTGTTGTAACAGGAGTTGTGGTTGCAGGCACTGTCGTTGCAGGCACTGTCGTTGCAGGTGGTGTTACTGTACCTGTCTTGATCCATGCACCGGGCTGTCCTTTTACTTTTGTGATATTAATTGCACCTTCAGCAGTTTTATATATGAAGTAATCCCCAGTTCCATAGACTTTTACATGGTTTTTCTTTGCAACTGCATCTTCTGCTGTTAGGTATGCAAAAGTGTTGGATGTAAGTGTAAATTCAGCAGGAGCTGGTTTTACAATCACATTTTCTTTTGGGTTTATCCATGCACCGGGAGCTGCAATATCCTTTGTGATATTTATCATACCGTCAGCTGCCTTGAATATCAGGTATTCACCGGCACCGTATTTTTTGACTGCATCTTTTTGAGCTGCTGCATTTTCTGCTGAGAGATATGCAGATACTTCTTTAATAAGAGTGTATTTTACAACCGGTGAATTGTCTTTAGGATTTATCCATGCACCGGGTTCTCCCTTTACTCTTGAAATGTTGAGCATTCCGCCGGCTTCTTTATATATATAATAATCACCGGATTTGTACTCAGTCACCGCATCCTTTTTGTCTGATGCATCTTCTGATGTGTAGTATCCTTTTACTGTGCTGTTTAATTCATAAACTGAACCTTCTGCTGATGCCTGTGCATTTACCGGAATAAGAACGAATGTTCCTGCGGCTATTGCGGCAGCACATACGAGTGATTTTAGTTTTCTGTTCATGGTATCTCCTTTTGGCGATTAGATTTAATTTTTATTATTATAACCGTTACGAATGAAAAATTGGTTACGGAAAATTAACAAAAGTTATACCCATTACGTAAATATTTAATATTTGTTATGGTAATGCTTGGTTTTTCATCTGTATATTTATTAAATAAAATTTATGATGAATTTATATTTTTTTATTTTCTGAAGTTATTCATTTTCCTATTCATTTTGATTCCGGTGATTATTCATTTTTTGATTTGTTAAATACGTGGAAAAGCCGCCCTTTGTTTTGTGATAGGGGCGGCTCTTTTTGATATTCTGAAAGGATGTTTTTTTTGGTGAATTATTTATTGATGGATTTTACCTGGGGTATGGTGTCGATCTTTTTGACTTCAGTTTCTTTTTCAATGAGCAGCGGATTCATGGGGTGACCTTTTAGATTTACTCCCTTTCTTATACATACACCTTTGTCTGTAATGACTGAATCAAGGTCAGCATTTTCCATAACCGTTGTATTCTGCATAAGGATTGAGTTTTTGATCTTTGCTCCCTTTTCTACCTTAACTCTCCTGAAGAGGATTGAATTTTCAACTTCCCCGTATATTTCACACCCGTTTGCAATAAGGCAGTTCTTCACCTTGCTTTCAGGTGCATAATAAGCCGGGTTTTCATTTCTCACTTTGGTGTTGATTCTGTTGGGTCCGTAGAAGAGATTCAGTAAGTGCTCTTCATTTAAAAGATCCATGGAAGAATTGTAGTAGTTGTAAATTGAAGAAATGTAACCTATGAATCCCTTGAATTCATATCCCCTGAAGTTATATACCCTCGCACTTTCATGGAGAACTTCCCTCATGAATGGGGATGAACCAGAAGATACTGCGTCTTCAATTATTTCCCTTAAAAGAGAAACCTTCAGGATGTACATTTCCATTGAGACCTTGGCCATTTTTTCTTCATCCCGGTCTCCGGATGTCTTTACAATTTTATAGCCGAAGGATTTAATTCTACCCATATCATCGGTATTTAGAATATGGGCATTGTCATAATAATGGGATGTGCCGTCGTATTCTTTATATACCACTGTAATATCCGCATTTGTCTTTATGTGTTCATCGAGAACTTCAAGGTAGTCGATGTTTAAGATCATGCTGGAGCCTGATAATACGACATATTCACAGTTACTCTTTGTAAGGATATCTATGTTGTTGTAAAAATTCGGAACGTCTCCCTTGACTTCAGATTCAAGGTTTGTAAGGCCTGTAGGGGTAAAATAGAAAATTCCCCCCTGCATCCTGTCAATGTCCCAGGGTCTTCCGCTTCTTATGTGGTCCATGAGGGATCTTTCCTTGTCCTTCATGTAAATTCCTATGGTATCAATTCCTGCCGCAGTCATGTTGGAGAGGACAAAATCCACAACCCTGTATCTTCCCCCGAATGGTATGGAAGCAAGTGGCCTTGATTTTGTGAGAAGCCCGAGGGGATGGTCCGGTTCCATGAGGTTTATTAGCCCTAGAAGTCTTTTGTTTCTGATCATCTGTCTGTACCTCCGACTACTGAATTTTCTGCAACGACGGTTATTTCATTACCGTCACCTATGACAGTTCCTGCTGCAATCCTTGAATTTTCGCCGATCATGGCTTTATTTATTATACAGTTTTCACCGATTACGCATTTTGACATTATTACTGAATCCGTAACTTTTGATCCCTTTCCTATCATGACTTCCTGGCTTAAGACGGATCTTGTGACTTCTCCTTTTACAATGCAGCCTTCAACCACGAGGGAATCAGTAACGAGTGCATCCTTTGTAATGTACTGCGGAGGAGCATTGTGGTTGACAGAATAGATCTTCCAGCTCTGATCCTGAATCTTTAAGTCTGAATCAGGATTTATAAGGTCCATATTGGATTCCCAGAGTGAGTCTATGGTTCCCACATCCTTCCAGTATCCGCTGAATGGATAGGCATAAACCCTTTCACCGGCAGATATCATCCTCGGGATTACATCCTTTCCGAAATCCAGGAGATTGTCCCCGTTTTCATCACCCATCGAAAGATATTTCTTAAGTTCAGGGTAACTGAATATGTAGATACCCATGGAAGCCAGGTTACTCTTGGGGTTTTCTGGCTTTTCCTCAAATTCAGTGATTTTCATCTCAGCATCCGTATTCATGATACCGAATCTTGAAGCTTCATCCCAGGGAACTTCAATTACTGCAATTGTAAGAGTCGCTTCCTTTTCCTTGTGGAAATTAAGCATCTTCTGGTAGTTCATCTTGTAGATATGGTCACCTGAAAGGATAACGACATATTCAGGGTCAAAGGAATCCATGAATGGTATATTCTGATATATTGCATGGGCAGTACCCTTGAACCATTTTTCTTCGGTTGCCGAAGCAAAGGGCTGAAGTATGGTAACACCTGAATCCCTTGTGTCAAGATCCCAGGCAGCACCTGAACCTATGTGCTTGTTTAATATGAGGGGCTGATACTGTGTCAGTACTGCCACTTTTCTTATACCTGAATTGGCACAGTTACTGAGTACAAAATCGATGATTCTATATTTTCCACCGAAGGGAACTGCAGGTTTTGCAACATTCCTTGTCAGGGGACCGAGCCTTGTTCCCTGGCCTCCTGCCAGAATCATAGCTATGGTCATGTCTTTCATTACTTCTTATCTCCTTTCAGCTTCTTAGGTTTCAATATTACCCCTGACAGTGACGGGGATATGATTTCTATGTAGTAGGGCATTCCGTTGTATTCTTCCTTTACGGTTCTGAATTCACCCTGGCCCTTTGTCCAGGTACCGCCGTATTTTTCCATTTCCGTATTTATGACTTCAGTATAGATTCCCTCGTAGGGCACTCCTATTTTTACGTTCTGTTTTTCCTGTCTTCTGAAATTGAAGACACATACGTAGAATTCTTTTTTCTTCCTTCCCCTTCTTAAGAATTTAACAAGGGCATCGGGATTTTCAACATCGAGAATATCGATCCCTGAATGTTCCATGTCCTTTTCATAAAGACACGGGCTGTCCTTATAAAGATGGTTCAGTTCCTTCATGAGATTTTGCATCCCGCTGTGCTTTCCGTCTTTAAGCCCTACCCATTCAAGTTCCTGATACCATCTCCATTCCATAAACTGTGCAATATCGTTTGTCATGAAGTTGAGCTTCTTGCCCGGATGCATGAACATGTAGGAAATAAGAAGCCTCATTGTGGCAAACTTTGAATAGGTGTCTTCCGGAGCCTTGTCTGCAATGGATTTTTTCCCGTGGACAACTTCGTCATGGGACAGGGGAAGAATATATTTTTCCTTGAAGCAGTACATGAAGGAGAAGTTTAAAAGCCTCTGGTTCAATACCCTGTGGTGTTCCTCCATTCCAATATATCTTAGAATATCGTTCATCCAGCCCATGTTCCATTTATAGGTAAATCCTAACCCACCCTCATCAACGGGGGTTGTCATGCCGTCGTAGGAAGTTGATTCTTCTGCAGCCATCACTGTACCTGGATATTCCGCTGCCATCACTGTATTGAGTGTCTTTATGAATTCAATGGCTTCAAGGTCAGTGTTGCCGCCTTCTTTATTCGGAATATAATCCTTTCCACCGTAGTCTAAATAAATCATAGAACTTACAGCATCGACCCTTAAACCATCTATATGGAACCTGTCCATGAAGAAGAGTGCATTGGAAATAAGAAAACTTCTGACTTCAGTCTTTGAAAAATCAAAGTGGAGTGTTCCCCACCCTTCATTGTAGGCCTTATGATAATCCATGGACTCATAGGTTGCTGTACCGTCAAAATACCTTAAGCCGTGTTCATCTGTTACAAAATGACTGGGCACCCAGTCCATTAATACCGAAATATCATTCTTATGGCATTCATCGACAAATTCCCTGAATTCATCAGGAGTTCCAAATCTAGAAGTCAGTGAATAATATCCTGTTACCTGATATCCCCAGGATTCATCGTTCGGATATTCAGTAAGTGGCATGAATTCAATATGGGTATACCCCATTTCAAGAACATAGGGAATGAGCCTTTCCTTAAGGTCAGTGTATGAATAAAATCTTCCGTCCGGATGCTTCATCCAGGAGTTAGGATGGACTTCATAGATACTCATGGGATTGATGTAGGAGTTTCTCATCTTTCTCTTTCTTAGAAAATTGGAATCAGTCCAGTCAAAGTCTCCGTCTTCCCATACCATGGATGCAGTATTCGGTCTTAATTCAGACCTGAATGCAAAGGGATCTGCCTTGTATCTTACATTGCCGTCAAGATGTGTAACCCTGAATTTATATAAGTGCCCAACTTCCGCCTTTACAGTCGTTTCCCATATTCCATAATTTTCAAGAAAATTCATGGATAAAGGTTCCCATTCAGAGAAATCTCCTGTGAGGGAAACATCCTGAGCTTTGGGTGCCCATACCCTGAAGGTGAATTCATCATCACTTGTCCTGTGGCATCCGAGATAGTTGTAAACCCTGTAATTTTCCCCCCTGTTGAAGAGATATGCGGGATCAAGGCTGGTACTTATAATCTTCTTATTTTTTAAAGCTTTATCTGCCATTATTCCCCCCGTTAAATCATTATTAATTTATTAATAATTCCTTAATAATTATCGATAAATATACGTCTTTCCAATTAAATAATATCAAATTTTTATAGCTTATAGGGTGTATTACAACTGTTTTTTATTTATATTCATATTTATTCAATAATCTTTGTCTTTTGCTTCGTCTGTCCGGAATATTTTTGTTCATTCAGTAAACATACCTTGGAAAAAACCAGCAATTACTCCATGTGGTATCCCAATAACACTATAACAAAGGAATAATTCCCATACAGCTGTTTATAAAGTCATTAAGCACTGAACGGTAAATTATTCAGGAGCTTCAGTACTCCTGATATCTGCTCTTTTTAAGTGTTTGAAGATTGGATAAAATATCGGATAAATTATTATTTAAAATATTCTTCTCCATCTTTGAATTTTCAGCTGATTTAACCGCGGTGATTGTCTGACTCTTCTCAGATTGTGTCCGGACATGAAAAAATCCGCCACAATATTGCAGCGGATATTTCCATAGTATTATTTCTACTCTATTTATTCTCTGTATTTTTTTCAATATTTATTTCCTTATGTTTTGGGATTCGCTCTATGATTATACAGGATTTAAAATTATTAAAAGCCTGTGTATTCGTCAGATATTATTATAAGGGACAGTAATTAAAAATCAGATTTTATTCCTGTTGTTTTTCCTGACGGAGACAATAAAGAGGATTGCAGCCAGAGATCCCATAAAGAGGAAACTCTGTATGAAATGACCCCAGTTGTACGATGAATTCCTCCATATTGTCCATGAGTCCTTACCGAAAACTGTAACGGGTGAAAGATCAGAAATTCTCTGAAGGATGGGAGGGAACGATTCATATCTTGGTCCCATCATTCCTCCGAGAAGCATCAAGAGAAAATAAAGCCCCATGAGTATTGCAAATGTCGGTCCGAATTTTCCCGTTATATTTGAAACTGCATGGGCAATTGTCACACAGACTGCCGATAACAGCAGTATTATTATGATAACCCTAATAATTCCTCTTGGTCCGGATGCAATAAAAAACGGTGTTGTCATTTTCAGAATGATAAAATATAAAACACTGCTGAAAGTTATGATTAAAAGATGTGCCTCAATTTTGCTTTTTAAAATATCAGTTTCTGTTATCCCGAATAACCTGAGTCTTAAAGGTACCTGTTTTTCAACTTCCTGGGAATACACAGCACCATAACCTAAAAGACAGACTGCCAGGGGAATGATTGTGCTGATGCTCAAAATAACTGAAGTTCCGATTTCACCCTGAAGGGATTCCGGAAAATCCGCTGCGACACCCCTTGAAATCAGAATACCCATAAAGACAGGCATGAATATACCAAAAATAATTGTGGCAGGATTCCCAAGGTTATTCATAAGTTCGTATTTTACCGCTTTCATCTCTTTTCCTCCTGTAAAAATCTGTCCCTTGCGTTTATTGTCATTATTTCTATATCTCCTGTACTTCTCTTAAAATCTATATTGTGGTCAATTAAAAGTGATGAAATTTCCTTCTCATCTTTTTTATCCCTGCAGCTTAATGCGATAAGATGACCAGGAGATTTGATTTTTTCCATGGAAGATGTAAGACGGGTGTTTTCAGCATTATTGTCGAGAATTATCAGTGAATTTCCACAGTATTTCTCAAAAAGTCTTTCTTTATAGTCAAAATCAATAAGCTTACCTTTATCGAGGTAGAGTATTTTCTCTGCCAGAAGGTCCAGCTCTTCATAATAATGTGTTACAAGACAAACTGCAGAAGGCTTGTCTTTATACCATTCATTGATTTTGGCCATCAGTTTTTCCCTTGATTCAAAATCGAGACCTGAAGTCACTTCATCAAAGAATGTGAGAGGTTTATCTTCATAAATCACCATTATAAGAGTAAACCTCTGTTTCTGACCCCCTGATAAATCCTTGTATCTTTTATTAAGATGCTTCCCCATTTCAAAGTAATCGATAAGTTCCTTAAGTTTTTTGTTTTCCCTTATTTTTGTCCCGAGTATAAATTCCATCACCGACCTGCATGACATTGTTGAGATGTATTCGTTGTTCTGAAGATGTACAGCAATGTCAGAAGATCTGACAGATGATTCTATACTTCCGCTATAGGGAACAAGTCCTAAAACAGCATTGATGAGAGTAGTTTTCCCCGCACCGTTTGACCCTATTATCCCGATTCTGTCACCTTCTGCAATTTCTATCCTGCCTTCAATATCCAGTGCCCGGAATTTTCCATAATCCACTTTAAGATTCTTTATTGTAATCACTTTGCCTTCCCCTCTGTCCTTTCCTTTATTCTTTTTCCTTACAGTTGATATGATAAAACTCCGGTCTGTGCCCCATGTGTGCTTCGTGTGTGGATTATTATTTTTCTTGTTCCATTCTCCGTTCATAACAAAAAAATATTGATACCGAAGTATGAAAGTTCTAAAGGTGGCAGGACTAAGAAATAAATGGTGCCTGATAGTAAGAATGGTATGACCTGGAATATCCTTGATGACTATCCTGAATAGCTACAACGGATAGCAATTCTGATAGCTATACCGTTTAGGTATACGGGTGGTTATATAAGTAATGATTCTAGTCTTTATCCTTGAATTCCAGGTGGGTCCTGACATCTTTTCCATGGTTTTCAACTGTAATTTCAATTCCCAGTTCCCTTCCGAGCTTTCTTGCTATATAAAGCCCGAGGCCTGATGATTTCTTTCCTTTTCCTGAAGTTACAAAGGGCTGGAATATGGAATCCAGAATCTTCTCATCTATGGAAGCATCTGTATTTGTTATATCAATTCCACCGTCCCTGTCACTTACTCTCAAAGTGCTGTGTGAGCTTCCGTGTACTATTGAATTTGAAATGATATTTTCAAGTATCCTTTTTAATTTACCAGGATAAGTACCTTCAATAACTTTATCTGACTCACAGACTGCGGTTATATCCTTTTCCTTCATGGTTATCCGGTTTTCAGAAAATATTTCATTCACCATGTCACTGACACTTACATCTTCCAACGATTCTTCGGGGGAATCTGTAGTATGGTAAAGCAATTCTTCTATTATTTTCTGCATGGTGATGAGCTGAGATTTGACTTCAGGTAAATACCTGTCCCTGTCCCTGATTTACCTATATTGTCAGCCATTGAATCAACGAGGAGCATTGAAGCTGCCACTGGTGTTTTAAGCTGGTGGGATCCTGCCTTTAAGAATAATTCACGGCTTTCCATTTCCTCTTTTAAATCTTCCATTGTGTTTTTAAGATCGAGATACATATCATCTATATCTTTCCCCAGTTCCCATATTTCGTCTTTCTCCCTTCTTCTGAATCTATCTTCTTCCTTAAGTTTTGAACTTCTGAGTTTCCGGGTGTGTCTTGTAAGTGAGACTATGGGATTAACAATCTGTCCCGAGAAGAGATAAGTAAAGATGATAATGAGGAGTATGAGGACTGCTAAAATCATGGGCATACTTCCAATGGCTATATCTCTGATATCATCTATTTTTGATACTGAAAAAGGAATCATTGTGACGTATGTATTTCCATCCTTTTTCCCTATTCCGAAAAAAGTAGTATATAGATTTTTGTCCTGGAAGAAAGAATTTTCATAGAGAATATAATCCTCTCCTTTATGGAAGTTGAATTCTGTGTCTTCTTCACTGACTTCCTCGATATCCTGATCCCGTGGTTTTCCTATTGTAATATCAAAATTCTGATTTTTAAGGTTTTCTGTAAAGATCCCCAGAAGTTTTTCAGGATCCGGGAATGTAATATCATCAGAATAATCCTTGTCCATACTGAGGGAAATATTCCTTATTTCATCAATAAACTTCATTATTTCAGGATTTTTGAAAGTTATATATATTAGTTGGGTTTCGTTCCAGAAAGTCACCGTATTCCCTTGCGAAGGTATTAAAAGGGTAAATGTCGAATATCTGCTGGGTTGCCTTGCATCTTCAATACTGCGGCTTCCCAGAAGTTCTGTCATATACTCTTCAGATGTCTTTAAGTTTTTCACCTTCATTGAGTCAAGATATAGTGACGGCATAAGATACATGAGGTAAAAAAGAATAAATGCTGATGATAAAAGAGTCAGCAGAGCACTGTACATCAATGATTTTCTTTTAAGATTCATATTTCTTCTCCCCTGAACTGATAACCTATTCCAATAACTGTCCTTATATAGTCTCCCGGAAGCTTCTTCCTTAAATTTTTGACATGGGTATCTATTATCCTGGGGCTGGTTATATATTCTTCACCGAAGGCATAATTTATCAGCTGATCCCTTGTAAAAATCATGAGCGGACGGGACATTAGTTTTTCAAGAATGAGATATTCAGTTACTGTAAGTCCTAAACTGACTCCGTCCATATGCACAGTAACTTTCTGATACCAGCCTTAATCCTTTTTCTCTTTGACTGTCATCTGAAGAAGTCTTAGGAACAAACCCTGCCCTTCTTAAAACAGCCTCCATCCTTTTGATCAGTATTATGGGAGACACAGGCTTTGAAATAAAATCATCAGCGAGTGAATTAAAAGCAGTCAGCTGTGTTTTTTCGTCCCCCAGCGCAGTAAGCATTATAACAGGCATTTCATTCCCCGAACTTCTCAATTTATCCAGTATTTCAAGGCCGTCAGGACCCTGCACCATTATATCGAGTACTGCTATATCAAAGGATTCACCCATAAGTTTTTCAAAGGCTGAATCACCATCGGAAGACTGTATGACTTCATATCCCACCAAAGTCATGTACTCAGTCAGAACTTCCCTTATTGTATCTTCATCTTCCATAAACAAAACTCTTTTATTTTTCATCATCTAACTCCGGTGATAATATTCTTATTTCACATTACCATACCTGTGTGTATCCCGTTTGTGGTTTTTTCCATTATTTACGACTGTTTAAATCCATAATT
>JBDHVQ010000055.1:0-10707 GCA_039809845.1 Clostridiaceae bacterium
ATCATTCCTTCTGTCATTATCCTGTAGCTGTGCCAGAGGCCTGATTTTACCGAATCCCTTGTATTTCCTGCAATAATTTTTCCCGTCTTTTGTCCTTCTGTAACAGGAATCTTTTCACATGAAGAAAAAAGTGAATTCCCCGATGGCACCATACCAGGCAGAATCACTCCGCCCCTGTAGACACCCTTTTTATCCATGTGGCACAAAGTAGTCGCATTCCCGAAATCTATTATTATAAGACTTCCCGGATGTTCCTTATATGCCGCCACAGCATTTACTATCCTGTCTGATCCTAATTCCCTCGGATTGTCAGTCCTTATATCCAGTCCAGTCTTTATTCCGGGTCCCACAATGAGGGGGAGCTTTAAAAGGAGAAGCCTCATGGCTTCTGCCGCATGTTCTGTAAGTGAAGGAACAACTGAAGAGAGAATGCCCCCTTCAATAAGTTTTCTGTCTGTTCCTTCTGATTCCATGAGGACAAGAAGACAAGCCAGGATTTCATGGGAAGTTTTCCCGCCGCGGGAAGACAGGAATACATCCATTATTATCTTATCTTTATCCGATACTGCAAAACGCATTTCAGAATTCCCTATATCTGCCAGTAAAACCATATCCTACCCCCTAAACAGTTTCAAGAGCAGCTTTAAAGGCTGCTCTTGAAGTCTTTGTTATTCATGGAACAGGATTATTTTATCACCACAGTAAATGGTGTCAACATCCCGTTTCTTTTATTCCTCTACATACATCCGAAAGTATTTCCGGGTTTTAGAATAATCCTGTGATTTCTCCGTTTTCAGAAATATCCATTCTTTCAGCCGCAGGGATCTTGGGAAGACCAGGCATGATCATTATGTCGCCTGTTAAGACAACTATGAATCCTGCACCGTTACTTACTCTTACTTCCTTGATTTCAACATCAAATCCTTCCGGTCTTCCGAGAAGCTTTGGATTGTCAGAAAGTGAGTACTGGGTCTTAGCCATACAGATAGGATATCTGTCGAGTCCGTTTTCTTCGAGTTCCTTTATGTTCTTCACTGCATTTGCAGAAAGAACTATACCCTTACCGCCGTAAACTTCCTTAACGATGGTTTCGATCTTTTCAACGATGGACTTGTCAGTATCGTAAAGTGGCTTGAATCCTGCCTTGTGTGTTTCACATAGTTCAACTACTTTTTTTGCAAGTTCTTCTCCGCCTTCTCCGCCCTTTGCAAAAACTTCACAGAGAGCGTAGTTTACATTGAGTTTCTTCATTGTGTCATCGAGGAACTTTATTTCATTTTCAGTATCAGTCTGGAACCTGTTTAAAGCAACAACTGGTTCAAGTCCGAATTTTCTGATGTTTTCTATCTGCTTTTCAAGGTTTACCATACCTTTTTCAAGGTATTCAAGGTTTTCTATTCCGTATTCTTCCTTCTTGGCTCCGCCGTGGTGCTTAAGAGCTCTTATTGTTGCAACTATTACAACAGCTGAAGGCTTAAGGTTAGCTTTTCTGCACTTGATATCGAGGAACTTTTCAGCTCCCAAGTCTGCTCCGAATCCAGCTTCAGTAACGGTGTAGTCGCCGAGTTTAAGTGCTGTCTGGGTAGCTATTATTGAGTTACATCCGTGGGCGATGTTTGCAAATGGTCCGCCGTGGATGAGGGCAGGAGTGTTTTCAAGGGTCTGAACCATATTGGGAAGAATAGCTTCCTTCATGAGAAGGGCAACTGCGCCCTGAGCGTTGAGCTGTTTAACAAATAAAGGCTTTCCGTCGAGGTCGTAACCGAATACTATTTCTCCTACCCTGTGCTTGAAGTCTTCAAGGTCAGTTGAAAGACAGAGTATTGCCATGATTTCAGAAGCAACTGTTATCATGAAACCGTCCTGTCTTGTAAATCCGTTTGCCTTTCCGCCAAGACCTATAACTATTTCTCTTAAAGATCTGTCGTTCATATCCATGACTCTCTTGAAGGTGATTCTTCTTGAGTCGATTCTTAAGGCATTACCCTGGTGGATATGGTTGTCTATAAGAGCACAGATAAGGTTATTTGAAGAAGTTATGGCGTGCATGTCACCTGTGAAGTGAAGGTTGATGTCTTCCATAGGAATAACCTGGGCATAACCGCCGCCTGCAGCTCCACCCTTTACACCGAATACAGGTCCGAGGGAAGGTTCTCTTAAAGCTATAACACACTTCTTGCCTATCCTGTTTAAAGCCATTCCAAGTCCAACTGTAACAGTTGATTTTCCTTCACCTGCAGGTGTAGGATTGATGGCAGTAACAAGGACCAGCTTTCCGTCTTCCTTTTCCTTTAATCTTTCAATGGCTTCCATTGCTATCTTTGCCTTGTACTTACCGTACTGGTAGAGATCATCTGGTGTAAGGCCTATTTTTGCAGCCACCTCTGTTATTGGTTCCAACTTCGCCTGCTGGGCAATCTGAATATCAGTCAGCATCTTTTTCCTCCTTAAGGAAATTCATTTTATTTTTTAATCTGATTATTAATGCGCGTTTATCAATACCTGTTTGCACTGTTTGCACTGTATGCATTTAAATATGCTGCATACTGTTACCTTAAAGAATATTTCTGAGGTAACCCTATTCCATAGAGTTTACTTTGTACATGAACCTGTCTCTGTTGACAACGGCCCTCTGGTGGGTACCCTTTCCTATGAGCCTGTCTCCTTCAAAAACTTCTGCGGTAAAGGAAACTACCTTCTCCGTCGCGTCCTTTACACATATGATGGCTCTCACTTTTGCACCTTCTCCCGAAGCCTTGAGATGTTCACATGTAACGGAAATCCCTACGGAAGTATCCTCTTCCTTTAAAAATTCCTTCATGCAGTTCATGCAGGCCTTTTCAATAAGTGCTATGAGAGACGGAGTTGCAAAAACTTCCAGATCTCCTGATCCTACATTTACCGCAAGGTCTTTTTTCTCCACTGTCATTTCTTCGCTGTGGCACGAATCAAGGATTTTCTCCATGTGTTTACCTCCTGTTAAACGTCTATTATCATATTATAAGTTTAAAAGGTATACCTCAAGATAAAAAAGAGGCAAATAACCATTGTTCAATATGTTTTAACAATTTGCAGGATACATCTGTTGATTTATTGAGAACTGTTATCAGTTTTATAAAACTATTATATCATGCTTTTAATCATTTTGCCCTTCCCCGGTGTACATAAAATGAAAAATATTTTTCACCGGAATGCATAAACTCATTATCCGAGCAATTCAGAATCTGTCATCTGAAGAGTGTAACAAAGTGAGGACTGTAAGTGAGGACCGGAAGCAAGGACATAAAAAGAAGCAGTGAATACCCGGAAGTACTTCTGCTTCATTTTCTGTTTTCTTTATTCCTTTATTTCTCCGCCCATCATCTTTTTTCTTTCGAGGGATTCCTCAAATACCTTCTGATTGGCTTCTCTTTTTTCCCTGTCAGTAAGTTCAGGGGGCAGGACTCCTTCTGTAAACAGTCCCTCAAATTCATAGGCGTCGAGGGTCTCCTTCTCGAGGAGAGCTTCTGCGACAACTTTTAATTTATCCATGTTGTCTCTTAATATTGTCTCAGCCCTTTTATATGCTTCGTCCACGAGCTTTTTGACTTCGGCATCTATAAGGTCTCCCATTGCATTGGAATACTGCTTTGTTCTTCCCATATCCCTTCCGAGGAATACTTCGTCCTGGTCTGAGAATGAAAGGTTTCCTATGACATCGCTCATGCCGTATTCTGCAACCATGGACCTTGCAATTTTACTCGCCCTGTCGATGTCGCTTTTGGCACCGGTCGATATATCATTAAGTATCAGCATCTCGGCACACCTTCCTCCGAAAAGGACTGAAAGGGTGTCTGTAAGGTAGGACCTGCTGGTATATACCGTGTCTTCTGTCGGAAGATGCATGGTATAGCCTCCTGCAGCTCCCCTGGGGATTATTGAAACTTCCGTGACGGGGTCGATATTGGGCAGAACCCTCGATACAATGGCATGTCCTGCTTCATGGAATGCGGTGAGTCTTCTCGTATGTTCAGTCTGGATCCTCGATCTTTTTTCAGGTCCAAGCTGAACTTTACTTCTCGCCTCTTCAAAGTCGGACATGTTTATTACTTTTCTGTTGTCCCTCGCCGCAAGAATTGCAGCTTCATTGGTTAGGTTCTGAAGTTCTGCCCCTGTAAATCCAGGGGTTGATTTTGCCAGAACATTTACACTGACATCATCGCTTATGGGTTTGTTTCTCATGTGGATCTTTAATATATCTTCCCTGCCTCTTACATCGGGACTGTCGATATATATCTGCCTGTCAAACCTTCCAGGTCTTAAAAGAGCCGGATCAAGTACGTCTGCCCTGTTGGTTGCAGCAATTACAACAACCTGGTCGTTTTCTTCAAATCCGTCCATTTCGACGAGCATCTGATTTAAAGTCTGTTCCCTTTCATCGTGTCCTCCGCCGAATCCTGTGCCTCTCTGTCTTCCGACGGCATCAATTTCATCGAGGAATATAATGCTCGGTGCATTCTTTTTCGCTGTTTCAAATAAATCCCTTACCCTTGAAGCTCCGACTCCGACGAACATCTCGACAAAATCAGATCCTGATATTATGTAGAAGGGAACTCCCGCTTCCCCTGCCACAGCCCTTGCAAGAAGTGTCTTTCCTGTGCCGGGGTGTCCCACAAGGAGTATTCCCTTTGGGATCTTCGCACCAATTTCCCTGTATTTATCGGGATTTTTAAGAAAATCCACGACTTCCATAAGTTCAGTTTTTTCTTCCTCAGCTCCTGCAACATCGCTGAATGTTTTCCTGCTCTTTCCTTCAGGATCTGCAAGCCGCGCCCTTGATTTTCCGAAGTTCATGGCACTCTTGGGTCCTCCCTGGGAGTTTCTCGCCATGATGTTTATGAGGAAAAAGAACATCAGAAGAGTCGCTATTGTAGATAAAAATGGTGTTATTCCACCGAGGATCCCTCCCCCGCCTTCGGGGACCATGACTATCTTTTCAGAAAGTCCAGAGTCTTTTTTAAGTTCTTCAGTAAGTATTGTGTTGTAGACCACGGTTTCAACCGTACCCCTGCCTTCCCTTTCGCCCTTCAATACCGTGTAGGAGGTATCGGGCATTCCCCTGATGTCTGTTATCTTTCCTTCATTGATGTCTGATATGAAGGTTTCAAAGGGAACTCTTGTAATCTCCCTGTCGCTGAAGAAGAAAAACGACATCATGACAAGGAGGGAAAGGCCCATGACGAGGATTCTCATCCACGGCTGCCTGTTATTGTCCATTATTTTTCCTTCCTTTCGTAAACTTCATATTTAAGGGATGCAACATAGGGAAGATTCCTGTACTTTTCGGCATAGTCTATGCCATATCCCACTATAAATTCATCCGGAATGACAAATCCCCTGTATTTTATACTGACCGTCTTTTTCCTTCTGTCCGGTTTATCGAGAAGACAGACAGTTTCACAGGATAATGCCTTCCTTGCCTTCATATATTCTGTAAGATATTTTAAGGTATTTCCTGAATCTATGATGTCCTCCACAAAGAGTACGTGCTTTCCTTCAATATCCGTATCAAGATCCTTCAGAATCCTCACGATTCCCGAAGATTCCGTACCGCTGCCGTAGCTTGAAACGGCCATGAATTCTATCTCACAGGGCAGTGTTATTTCCTTCATAAGATCTGCCATAAAAACCACCGAACCTTTTAATATTCCAACGAGTACGAGACTTTTTCCTTCGTAGTCGGAATCGATTCTTCCCGCAAGTTCCCTGCATTTATCCCTTAATTCCTCTTCAGAAAAAAGGATTTCCTTTATGTCTTTACTGATATCTTCTTTCATGTTTTCCTTTATGATCTTCCTTCCTTTCCTGATTTATTATCATCTGTTCTCTGAAACTGATAAGAAAAGATATCCCGCCGTTTTTTCAGTAACCTTATAGTCCTCAGATATTATCTGCGGATGGAGATAGATTATTTCCTCCCCTGAAACTATGACGGGAAGTTCTTCCCTTTCATCCCTCGGAACTTTTCTGTCTATCAGTATACTCTTGAGCTTCCTGTTTCCCTGCATGCCAAGGGGCTTCATTCTGTCGCCATCCTGTCTTGTCCTGATGGTGATTTTTTTAATATCCCCCATATCCAGCACAGCTGTCGTCTTAACTGTGTTTTCAGAAGATTTCCAGACTGTTACCGTATATTTTCCCATATCCACACTTTGGGGTTCATTTAAAATCTCAAGTGTAATATTGATTTTATCATTTTCCCGGAGTTTATTGGTTTCTTTATTGTATTTTAACTTATTATTCCGTGAAAGAATAAGGGTTCCATATACATTCGAGGCGACAACGCCACCGGGAAGATCCACACTTTTCCCTGTCCCGGAATGCATGACTCCGATAATATCCGTAATATAGACTGAATATACATTTTCAGTACTTCCGGTAAAATCCATGAGGATTTTTCTTACGCATCTTTTTACAAGAGCATCGTGGAGTGAAAAGATTTCTCCTGATACTTCAGTTTTGTCTTCTGATTTTCTTACCTTTCCTTCAAGGGCTTTAAGAGTCATTTCTTCCATGAAGCTGTCTTCAGAGGCCATGATTTCTCCCATGTTGTACAGTGTCCTCACTACGGAGCTGTTGAAGTTCTCACGGATAAAAGGTATCACCTCATTTCTTACCACATTCCTGCCATAATTTCCTGTATCGTTGGTAGAGTCTCTAACATATTCAAATGAATTTACTTTGAGGTATTCTTCTATCTCTTCCCTTCTGATTTCAAGGATCGGTCTTATGTATATTTTATCCCTTAAAGGTCTTATACCTTTTAGCCCCGATATTCCCGTACCCCTAAAAAATCTCTGTATTATGGTTTCTGCCTGGTCATTCATATTATGGGCAAGACATATTTTATCAAAGCCTTCTTCATTCATTAACTCACTGAATATCCTGTACCTTTCGTCCCTTGCAGTCTCTTCAATACTTAACCCTCTTTGGAGTGAAAGGGCTGGAATATCTGCAGAAGCTGAATAAAAAGGAATTCCGTACCGGGAACAGAGTTCTTCCGAGAATTTTTCATCCCTAAGCGCTTCTTCCCCTCTTATATTGTGGTTTACATGGCAGGCAGACATGGAAAACGAAAGATCATCCATGAGGTTCTTAAGGATATGGAACAAAAATACAGAATCAGGCCCTCCGGATAATCCGAGTAAGACCTTATCTCCTTTTTCAATGAGATTTTCTTTCAAAATAAATTCCTTCACCTTTTTTTCCATCTCAAGATCCTCCCTGTCACTATTCAGCCTCTGCCTTTAAATAGCTTTCTGTCCATGTATTTTTTAAAATAACCAGGTATTTTCCCTGTAAAATCCATTCCCAGGGTTTCGATAAAAGCCCTGTCTCCGGGAAGAGAAATCATCGTAAAGGCAGATTTTGAAGGATTGTATTCTATAAGGGGTTTTCCCTTGATTTCTCTTAAAAGATTCTCCCTTATAATTTCGGTTTCCCTGAAAGTATGGAAAACTCCCCTTCTTCCCGTGAAACCTTCGGGAGAAATCATATCTCCGGCGGCATAAATCCCGGGCATACCCGAAGACCTTAAAAACCTGTCGGTCATTATTTTATCTCCGGGTTTTAAAAACCCTTCGAGTTCAAGTCCGTTTTCAAGAGAATTTTCTGCCCCGAGGACAAAATCTGAATAAATACACCTTCCGTCAGTCAGGTATATTATGTTGTCCCTTATTTCCCGGATCTTTGAATTCTTAACGACTTCTATCTCCGATGCATTAAGTTCCTTCTCCATTATACGCCTTCCGTTTATAAGAAGTTCTTCCCCGGCATGTTCTCCCGGGACAATAAGTTTAACTTTAAGACCGAGGTTTCTTTTATTTGAAAGGGAAGATACAGCCATTGCTGTTTCACATGCTCCCGCACCTGACCCTATTACTGTTACTGAAGAGGAAGGACTTCCTGTCACATCTATCTTGAAATCGACGAGATTCATGGCCGGTCTTACGTAAATTATACCTTCCCCCGGGATTTTCGGCGGAACGGCTCCTGTATTTATGACTGCAAAGTCGAAACGCTTCACGCCTCCTCCTGACAGGGAGACTGAATATGGTTCTGAATTTATTTTTACGACACTGTCTTCTATAAGTTCTGTATTATTTTCCACAGTAAATCTTCTAAGATCCAGGGAAATATCCTTGAATTCCACAGAATCACTGAGGTACGAAGTTACAAAACCAGGATTCACCTGGTATCTCCATGGATTCACAAGGGTCATGGAGAAATCCCCCGGATTATTTCTGTTAATATATCTTATGAGTTCAAGGCTTGCGGCACCTGCACCCATCAGCAGCAATCTGTTCATTTAATCCCCCCGTAAATATCTAATTTATCACGGTTTTATAGTTTTGTGAATTAACCCATCTTAAAGTCACTGAAGCTCAATTTTAAGGTAAAATAGAATATAATAAAAATCCGGGTTTAGATTAGACCCGATAGAATTGAATCCAGAAAAGTTAATAAGATTGAATCCAGACAGATTAATGCAGGACAGATCAATACAAAAATAAACCGATACAGAAATAAATAAATCACTTCGACACTTATAGTCACTGAAAAGAAAGAATAAAAATCAAAAGAGGTCCATGCAATGAAAAAATACAACAGGGAACTGAAACAGGCACTTAGAAAAATGGGTTTCTCAGCAAGAATCACACAGGGGACACTGAGAATGAGGACACCGCTTATAGGATATAAAATAGCAGGTGCCGCAGCACTCGGAGGATGGATTGCTCTTCTCGTGCTTCTAATAAATGAATGGAGAGCTACCCACACTTTCAATCCATTCTATACAGGACTTATCTTCATACTTCTCGTTTCTTCAGTAATCCTCCTTTTTGGTGTAAAAGGAGAATACTACATAGTCAACAGACAGCTTAAGACAATAAGGGACGTGCGTTCAAAGGATCAGGTTCCGGACAAATACGACTATCCTCCCGTCATAACCATAGAGGACACCGATAAGAGAGGAAAATACCACAGATCGTACCTCTGTTTTAAAAAAGGAGATACTGTTATCGACACAATAAGTTTCAACAGGGGAAAATTTAAACCGGGAAGACCTGAAGAACTTGCAGGAATCTTCACCCTATGGCTGACCCAGGGGAAGGTTTCCCTCCCGGAACTGTCTCCCGATAGTTCCCTAAATATGCTCCCTTCCCCTGACAATCAGGATAAATCAATCTGAAAATGAGCCTCTGCCATAAGCAGGGCTCATTTTCATTAATATTACTCTTTGAATCTTCCTCTTTCTTTATCTTTAAAGAATCCTGAATGCAGCAATGTATATCAGCATTACCTGCAGGAGGGATGTAAGGGTTCCTATGAGATAATATTCAGCAAACCCCGGGCTTTTACTTATTTTATCGTACCTTGCGATACTCTTTGCAGTAAGTACAAGTCCTGCAGCCATGGGCTGATTTTCAGACAGGAAAATAAGGATAATGAATTTTTCAAGAAATCCTATGACGGCACCTGCTTTAAGTGTTACTGATTTTTCAAGTCCCCACATTCTCCCGGAATTTTCATCAGAATTGATTTCACCGGGTTTATAGGAAGAAAAGAGTTTAACAAATGTAATGTTACTCGGTTTATATATAAGGAGTACTGCAAGTATCCATTTCCAGAAAACATCATAGGTTATACTGAACAGAGACGTTAAAGCCCCTGTAATTCCTCCCTGAAAAGAAATGGTGTTTCCCAGAAACCATGATATATAAATAAGGACAGCAATGTGCAGAACCTGGTCAGAAATATATACAGCAGAAGAGTATTTATCCCTTAATTGGGGGTTTTTCCTTCTCAGGTATCCGTTAAGGATAAATTTTCCGTAATCTATAATTCCATGGGTTAGGACTGCAATTATTGAAGCAGTTAAAAATACCGGGTTTAAACCAGTCAGTAGATATAAGATTATATATGGGATGCCATAAATTATGGAATGTTTAATCAGGATTTTAATTTCCCTTTCTTTTTTTAAAGAATCCCCTTCACTCTGAAAGTAATAGTCGCCCAGAAAATGCCCTATAAAAAGTAAAAGGAGGAGTTCCTTCATTGATTTTCACCTTCTTTCATGGCATATGACATAAACTCTGAGATATTGGATAGGGCACCGAGGTACTCATTTGCATGGGAAGAAATAAGGCTCCTCTGAACTGTAGACTGGTTGATCCCCTTATCATGTGCAATCTCTGTCTGGTTAAGACCCAGAAAATAATTTAGATATATGTTCTCAGCCTGCTTTTTTGTCCACCCCGATTCAATTGAATGCATGAGAATGAGTGTGGAATTCAAAAGATTTTCCCATTCTTTGGGCCATGGGGTCCTCAAAATCACATTCTCCAGCGGTTTTTCCTTCTGGTTTTCAGATTTTTCAGCATCTTCAAGTGCTTCTCTTGCTCTGTGATATGCAGGTCCGTCTGCCCCTATGCTTTCTGACGGATCTATTTCCGTCGTGATTTCCCCTGCCCCTATTCCAAATCTTACCTTCACAGGATAAATTCTCAGCTTGATAAAAAGTACAATATCAAAAAGACAGGACGGATCATTCAAAAGTCCCTGGAATTCATCCCCAAGGGTTACAGAAAACCTGCTGGCAATGCAATCCCCGTATTTCTCATTTACATCAGAAAGAACTCCCTTCAGTTTTTTCTGAAATTCTTCCCT